>NZ_RJNZ01000008.1:0-82969 GCF_003942865.1 Streptococcus mitis
TGAGGACAATCTAAAGCAGGTTCATCCTCTTTTTCAGACTGTCTTTAAAACCTTTCTTAAGGATAAAGAGAAAATTGTCAACGCCCTTCAATTACCCTATTCCAACGCCAAATTAGAAGCGACTAATAATCTTATCAAACTTATCAAACGAAATGCATTTGGTTTTCGAAACTTTGAAAACTTCAAAAAACGGATTTTTATTGCTCTGAACATCAAAAAAGAAAGGACGAAATTTGTCCTTTCTAGATCCTAGCTTTTCTCAACCCACTACAGTTGACAAAGAGCCAGAAAAAACCTATAAGCTCTATAGAGATATAATCCACTAGAGAGTTTATAGGATCTAGAATAGTTACTATTTATTTTATTCTTCTGTTATGTCAATAACAATCTCTTCTGATTCATCAAGAGTTTCGGCCTTTTCTTGCCATTGCTCCTTGAGATTATTGAATCGATCTTTTGATGCTTCTGTCGCTTGACGAGCACATGATTTGGCTTGAGCAAGTACGCTGTCCACAGTGATTTCACCTGACTCAACCTGTTCTTTAGTTTTAAGAACAAAATCTGTAGCCTGCTCCTTGACTTCTGTCAGTTTTTCACAGACCTGCTCCTTGGCATACTCAGGATCTTCTCTCAAATCATCTAGAAAATCTTGAGCCTGACTGCAAACTTGTTTGCCCTTGTCGCTTGTTAAAAACAAGGCAAGAGCTGCACCTGAAACGGTTCCTAAAAGGATTGAGGATAGTTTACCCATAAGAATTCTCCTTTTTTATTTTTTGAAAAATTTACTTGCAAGACGAAGAGCTGACAAACTTGCACCAGTCTTAATGGTTTTTGAACCTGCTGATGAAGCTTTCTTGCTCAAGACACGCGCATGGTCATTGAGGTCTGAAACAGATAGAGATAAATCTGCAACTGCACTAAAGAGTGGATCAATCGTTGCCACCTTGACATTGATATCATCTGCCAAGACATTGACCTTAGCCAGTAATTCATTGGTATAATGCAAGGTCACATCCACATCTGAAGTCAAGGTTTTAATCGTCTTCTCTGTTTCATCGATAACACGTCCAAGCTTTTGTACAGTAATGATTAGATACACTAAAAATACAATCAAAGCAAGGGCTACAAGAATATATGCAACTTCTAACATTTAATTTTCCTCCTCTGTAACATAGTAAGGGGCCTTCTTTCGATTTTGATATAGAATGATAAAAATACCCAGTCCGATAAGGACAACTGATAGCCATTGAGACACTCGAAGACCAAAGAACATGAGGCTATCTGTTCGCATGCCTTCAATAACCATACGACCGAAACCATACCAAATCAAATAGAAAGCAGTGATATGACCTCTTCTGAGACTCTTCCATTTTCGCCTGAATATCAGAATCAAGGCAAATCCAAGTAGATTCCATAGGGACTCATAAAGGAAGGTAGGTTGACGGTAGCTCCCCTCAATATACATCTGGTCACGGATAAAGCCAGGTAGATAATCCAAATTATCTACTGTAGCCCCGTAGGCTTCTTGGTTAAAGAAATTGCCCCAGCGCCCCAAACTTTGGGCAATCATGACGCTAGGTGCCGCAATATCTAGAAAATCCCAAGTATTGATGAGTTTACGATCAGCAAAGATGTAGAGGACAAGGGCACCAGTTATCAAACCACCGTAAATGGCCAAACCACCATTCCAAATAGCAAAAATTTCTCCCAAGTTCTGACTATAGTAATCAAAACGGAAAATAACATAGTAGAGACGAGCTCCTAAAATAGCCAAGGGAAAGGCTATCAAGATGAAATCTAAAATATCGTCTGGTATGATCTTCTTTCTAGGCGCTTCTTTCATGGTCAAATAAACCGCAAGAATCAAACCTGTCACTATACACAAGGCATACCATCGAATAGCTAGAGGCCCTAGATGAATTGCAATTGGATCAAGCATTAGGCACCTCGTTTTGAGCAATGAGATTTGTCAAGCGTTCTTCGAACAAACGCGTCGCATCAAAGCCCATTTCCTTGGCACGATAATTCATGGCGGCTGCCTCAATCACAACAGAGATATTACGACCTGTTTTCACTGGAATACGGATACGAGGAATGGCTACGCCAGAAATTTCAAGTTCCTCTGCATTGTTTCCAAGACGATCAAAAGTCTTATGTGTATCGTAATTTTCCAAGTAAACAGCCAACTGAACTTGTGAAGAATCTTTTACGGCACTCGCACCGTAGAGGCTCATGACATCGATAATCCCAACCCCACGAATTTCAATCAAGTGTTTCAAGATTTCAGCAGGTTCACCCCAAAGAGTAATCTCGTCCTTGGCAAAGATATCGACCCGGTCATCAGCTACCAAGCGGTGACCACGTTTGACAAGCTCTAGACCTGTCTCACTCTTACCAATTCCACTATCACCTTGAATCAAGACACCCATCCCATAGATATCCATCAAGACACCGTGCACACTAGTCCGTTCTGCTAAACGTGAATCCAGATAGCTAGATAACTCTCCAGACAAACGACTAGTAGCTGTACGACTAGTTAAGATGGCAATCTTACATTCTCTGGCTGCCTTTAACATTTCCTCCGGAACCACCAAACCACGAGCAACAATGACCGCAGGTGTCTCAGGTAGAAACATTTTTTTCAAGACTTGGTAACGGTTGTGAGAGGACATCGAAACGAGGTAGGACCACTCCTTCATTCCCAAGAGCTGGATTCGCTCTGGAGTGTAATAGTCAAAATAGCCTGTCATTTCAAGACCAGGTCGCGTAATGTCTGCAGTATTAATTTCCTTTTCAAGTAATTCTGGTTCGCCATAGACAATGTCTAGTCTAAGCTTTTCAATCACTTCTTTTACTAAAACCGACATCATTTCCTCCTTCAAATGAGTTCTTCTCTCTATTATATCAAATTGTAGGAGGATATTAGAGATTTTTGCAGGCTTTGTAGTATTTATTTAAAAGAAAAAGACTAGATTTCTCTAGCCTTTCATTTCTAATTAGAATTTTTTACGTTTACGAGCTGCTTCTGATTTACGTTTACGTTTTACAGAAGGTTTTTCATAGAATTCACGTTTGCGTGTTTCTTGAAGAGTACCAGCTTTAGTAACCGCACGTTTGAAACGACGAAGTGCGTCGTCAAGAGATTCATTCTTACGTACTACTGTTTTAGACATTTTTTTCACTCCCTTCAAGTTCAAGATCTATTCTATTTTACACGTAAAAGGAATAATTGTCAAGAAAAAACTGCCATAAACTTATATTATCTTCAATTTTAATCTTGTTTAATCTCGTTAAAATTGATTAACATTTATAGATGGAAATGATATAATAGTGGCACATATTGATTAGCAAAAATTAGTATTATTTAGAAGTGAATCTATAACATGAAAAGAATCATAAAAATTTGCCCTGTGGTCAGTATTTTAGTTGTAATTTGTTTATTGCTAGGAATTCTTACTACCTTTTTGGGAAGTGTAATGTATGACTTATTTGCATTTCATTCAAAGCCAATTTATTGTTGGCAATACTTTAGTGGTACATTTATGCATGGAAGTAAAGAAGCACCAGTATGGTTTATATGGTTTCATTTAGTTTTAAATACTTTAATGTTACTTCCTTTTGGTGGGCTATTGGAGTATAAAAGGGGATCAAAATATGTATTTTTAGTTTTTATTACTTCTATGGTAATATCTTCAATTGTATTCCATATATTAACACAGAATCAAGAAATTCAGGCATCGGGTATCTCTGCTATTGGCTATGCTTTTGTAACGGGTGGGGTGATGAGTATGTTTAGTATATGGAAAAATTTCAATTTAGGATTAAAACTATTTTATATCCTTTTAATCGTTCTATCTCTAACCATGCTTCTACCAAATATAACAGGCTGGATTTCAACCTTTCTTCACATGTCAGGAATTGCCAGTTATATCATGGTTTCCAGCATCAACAACTATCGACTGTCTTAATAAAAATCGTATAGTATCATAAAAAATAGTCAATACGATTATATCACAGTTTACAGACATTTAATAATTTTCTATTGGATACCTTTTTATATGAAATATCGACAACTGTTACGGGGATTTACAGAAAAATTTCTTTTAGCAGGATAGTGAACATTTGAAGTAAAAAACCGCTCACTCCAAAGAGCAAGTGGTTTTTATACTTTTTATTTTTCAAGTAGGCTGAGCGCTTCAGCATCTGCAATAATAGTCACATCTGGGTGGTTTTGTAGGCTACTTGCTGGTAAGTTCTCAGTCACTGGACCAGACACGGTTCCGGTAATGGCTTCTGCTTTTGATTCACCATAAGCAAAGAGAAGGATTGACTTGGCATCCAAGATATTTTTAATCCCCATTGAAATGGCTTGTGTTGGAACATCTTCAATCTTATCAAAGAAACGTGCGTTTGCTTCAATAGTAGACTGGTCAAGTTCGACTAGGTGTGTTTGACTGTCAAATGGAGTACCAGGTTCATTAAATCCGATATGTCCATTGCGACCGATTCCCAAGATTTGCAAATCAACAGGATGGTCAGCCAAAATTTGATTGTAGCGTTCTACTTCTTCTTCAGCATTGTCCTTAACACCACGAGGCAAGAAACTTTCTTTAAATGGTTTTTGGTTAAACAAGTTTTCTTGCATGAAGTAACGATAAGACTGTGGGTTGTCCCCATCAAGCCCTACATACTCATCAAGGTTCACACTGGTTAGATTTGAAAAATCAAGGTCACTCTCAACAATTTCCTTGTAAAATTCAAGTGGGCTACTTCCTGTCGCAAGTCCTAGGGTTTGAGCGCCGTTGGCCAATTTTTCCTTCAAAATCTCAAAAGCAACTTTTCCACCTTCGATTTGGTTTTCAACTTTAATAACTTTCATCTTTTCATCCTCCGTTTTAATCTATATTTATTATATGGTATAGACCAATTTTTGTCAAGTGAAAACGATTTAATTTCTAAAAAAAGAGCGACTATACTTGAAACATGTTATAATGGATAAGATTAGAACTTAGAAAGAATGAACAGATATATGAATACAGCTGATTTTGATTTCCACTTGCCTGAGGAATTGATTGCCCAAACGCCCCTTGAAAAACGGGATGCCTCTAAACTCCTCATCGTCAATCGTGAGACAGGAGAAATGCAGGATAAACACTTCCACTCTATTATTGATATGCTGGAACCTGGTGATGCCCTTGTTATGAACGACACCCGTGTTCTCCCTGCCCGCCTATATGGTCAAAAGGAAGAAACTGGAGGTCATGTGGAACTTCTCCTGCTTAAAAATACTAATGGAGATGAGTGGGAAGTTCTGGCTAAACCTGCCAAACGCCTCAAGGTCGGTACTCGTGTCAGCTTTGGTGATGGCCGTCTCAGCGCTGTCGTTACGGAAGAATTGACTCACGGTGGCCGCATTGTCCGCTTTGAATACCAAGGAATTTTCCTAGAAGTTTTGGAAAGTCTAGGAGAAATGCCATTACCACCTTATATCCATGAAAAATTGGATGACCGTGAACGCTATCAAACCGTTTACGCCAAGGAAAGTGGCTCTGCTGCAGCACCAACTGCTGGACTACACTTCACCAAAGAACTGCTGGCAGAAATCCAAGCTAAGGGTGTTCATCTAGTCTATCTGACTCTTCATGTCGGACTCGGAACCTTTAGACCCGTTTCAGTTGACAATCTGGACGAACACGAAATGCACTCAGAATTCTACCAACTTTCTGAGGAAGCTGCTGCCACTCTTCGCTCTGTTAAGGAAAATGGTGGTCGTGTCATCGCTGTCGGAACCACTTCTATCCGCACCTTGGAAACTATTGGTTCCAAGTTTGATGGGCAAATCCAGGCAGACTCTGGCTGGACCAATATCTTTATCAAACCCGGCTATGAATGGAAGGTCGTGGATGCCTTCTCAACCAACTTCCACCTGCCAAAATCAACTCTGGTCATGTTGGTTTCCGCCTTTGCAGGCCGTGAATTAGTCTTAGATGCCTACCACCATGCCATTCAAGAACACTACCGCTTCTTTAGTTTTGGCGATGCCATGTTTATCTATTAATTTTCACAATCGAAAAAAGCGCATATTATCAAGGTTTTATAAAACCTGATAATATGCGCTTTTGTAATGGATAAAAAATGAGTTAATTTATTCTAAAGCTCGTATCTTTCAAACTCTGGACACTGGCATTGATCACCGCGCCGACAATCAAAATCTTAGCAATGAGAATAAACCAGAACATCATGACTACCACGACGATGGAACTAAAAAAACGGACGTCCACTAGGTGATTGACATAATTGTTGACATAGACTGAAAATATATTGAGCAGTAAGAGCAGGGTCAATAAGACAAAGGCACTACCTGGCAATACATGTCGAATCCTTCGCACCTTAACATTGGGGAGGAAATAATAAAGCATGACCAAGATAGCAAAAATCAAGGCATAGACCAAAGGGCCTGTTAGGTCTTGCAGATAATCAAAGAGAGGACTATCCGATTTCCAGTAGCTCTTGATAAGGTTGAGAAGCATGCGACCAAAAACACTCAAAAATAGAGCCAAGGCAAAGAGAATCTGCAAGCCAAAACTAACAAACAAGCTCATGAGCTGATGGGAAATCATCCCACGATTTTTAGCTACTCCGTAAGCTTTATTAAAGGCTTTCTGTAGGAAATTCATGGATTTTGAAAAGGTCCAGAGGGCTGACAAAACCGCAAAACTCAATAAGCCCGTTGACGGTTGGGTCAGCACTTCTGTAATAATCTTTGCGACTACATCATACATGCTTTCCGGCAAGAATTCATTGACAACCTTTAAAAAATTAGAAACTGGAATCCGAAAATAAGGGAGGATATTGACCACCACCAAAAGTAGGGGGAAAATCGAAATCAACCAATAGTAGGCTACTGCGACACTGGTCAATTCACTATCTGATGCTTGATAATAATGTAAAAAAGCTTTTAATAAGGGCTTGTCTATCAGCTCTTTCCACCACTTCTTCATGTCACACTCCTTCACTTACAATCTTGATTAATTTCTTCTTACCAATTCCATCATATCATAAGGCAGGGTATTGGCAGCTTCCTTCAAGGAATAGTTCTCTAGGTTATTTACATTTTGTCGTAACTTCTTGGCATACTTGGTCGTAATCAATCGTTTTTCTTCATATTCGAAAATCAACTTGCGCTCCAGATAATAGCCTCTCAGCATTTCATCGATATTGTTGGGCTTGACACGGTTGATAACCCGTTCGACAAAGGCACCACTAGTGATAATAGCTGTTTCACGGAGACGAGAATCCTGCATGAAACTGATTAAAGAACTCTTGTAGACCCCTTTAAGGTTCTCCAAACTTTCGATAATCATCTCTGTATTTTCTAGATAGAGTTCTGCAATTTGGTCATAGTCAAGAGCTCTGAGTTTCTGTGATTCTTCATTTTTCCAACTGCGAAAAGTCTTGCCTAAGGTAAAGACTTCGTGAAGGAGAAAACGTAAAATCCGCAAGGAAACAAGGAAATAATAGGTCACTCGTGAAGCAAACTTGCGATTGATACTTTGTTCCATGTTTTTCAGATAACGTTGGTAAACTCGATAGGCACGCTCACTCATCTTGTCCTCTTCGTAAGCCTGCTCTAAACCATCACTTTCAATACTGAGGATAAGAAGTTTCAAGGCCTCCCAGTCTTCTTGAGCCCCTTTATTTTCTTGACTCAGGATGAGATTTTCAATACGTCCATGGTAATTGTCAATAGCCGCATAGAGGGGAAGTTTATTTTTGGTGTCTTCCAACTCTTTTTCCAACTCTAGCGTCACTTCATTCAAAATGCCAATATGCATGAGATAGTCCTTGCTTTCTTCCTGTTCATCAGAAAGATGAGGCAGGACCAAGAGACCTGTTAAAAAACTGACAAGCGTCACCCCTGCGACAAGGAAAAGTAAGATTGGATATTCCTGCTCTAGATTACTTGGTATCAGAAGAATCGTAGCAATAGACACCGTTCCCTTAACACCTGAGAAGGTCAAAAGAAGCATGTCCTTCATATACTTATTTAGCTTTTTCTTGAGACGTCTAGTCCTATAGGCATAATAGCCATAAATCATGACAAAACGAATAGCAAAGAGGACAAAGGTAAGGGCTATAAGAGATAGCAATAACAGTAAGGGATTATAGATTGGATTGGTCAAGATAGGCTCTGCTATCATTTCCAACTCCATCCCTAAAATCACAAAGACAGAACCGTTCAGCATAAAATTCACTGTATGCCAAACAGTCTCGGTCACCGTATCCACTTGGGCTTCGAGGAGCGTAATTTTCTTAAAACGGCTTGCCTTTAAAATCCCAGCAACTACAACGGCAATAATCCCTGAAACGTGGACTTCTTCTGCCAGGAAGAAAGTCACCAGAGGCAAACTCAATTCTAATAAAAGCTCGCTAGCAATATCTGTTGCTCTCACACTTAGCAAGAAGGTGTGGAGGAAACGGTTGGTCATGGCTGTTAAAAAGCCAATTAAAAAACCGCCTAGAATTGAAAAGATGAGCGAACTACTAGCTTGCCCAAGGGAAAAGGCTCCAGTTGTCCAGGCTGTCAAGGCCACCTGAAAGGCAACCAAGCCAGAAGCATCATTCAAGAGTCCTTCACCCTTAAGAATATTGGACACACGCTTAGGAAAGCTAAAGCGCTCCGAAAGAGAGGCAAAGGCCACCAAATCCGTAGGCCCAAGTGCCGCCCCAACAGCCAAGCAAGCCGCCAAGGGAAGACTGAGCCAAAGAAGATGGGCCAAGCCACCCAAACTCAGGGTCGAGATGAAAATCACTGGAAATATGAGATAAACAATGATTCGCCAGTGTTTTAAAATAGCTGTAATGTCCGCTTCCTCCGACTCTCGGAAAAGCAAGGGCCCGATAACCAGGGCCAAAAACAACTCTGTATTGAGGTGAAAGTCGGTATTGGGTAAAAAGAGACCAATCACAATTCCCAAAAGAATTTGCACCAAAGGAAGAGGCAAAAAGGGTAGGAGCTTATTAGTTGTACTAGAGACAATCAAAACCAGTAAAAATAGGATAAGGTAAATCAGTAATTCCACGCACGACCTCCTTAATCTTTTTTACAACAGGATTCAAATATCTCCTTCTGCTCTTTGATTTTTTGATCAATCTTGGAACAGTCTTTGTGCTCAATTTTTCTCTGGCACCGTTCCATCTCAAGAGCAACTAATCTTTTCTTGATTTTAAGCATTTTTTTGCTCATATGCGCTTGGTCTAACACACCCACCGCTCGTTCGTGGTGGGTTGATTCAACAAAATTCTGACGCATGGCATCCAGCTTTTCACGTAGGTATTGTTTATCCATGTCTATATCTCTCTAATTTTTCAATCATAACTAAAAACGGCGGGTTGTTAACTTGGTTTAAAGTTCGGTAAATGGTAGCTGTGTACTCTTGTTGGTTCAACTGGCTGACAAAATCCAAAACAGCATCCCTCTCGAGGTCGCCTCCTTCATGCCCATAGTAGATCATGATGGCAATCCGTCCCCCTTTGACAAGTAAACCACACAGCTTTTCTAATGCTTCAATCGTTGTCTGTGGTCTGGTTATGACAGACTTATCAGCTGACGGCAGATAGCCCAGATTAAAAATCCCAGCCTTGGCTTCTGTCACAAACTGGTCCAGTGTCTCATGACTTTGCAAGATTAACTGGGCATTTGTCATTCCAGCTTGGTTCAAACGCTCTTGCGTCTTTTCTAAGGCTTGCTCCTGAATATCAAAGGCATAGACTTGCTTAGCTAGCTTGGCTAGAAAAAGCGTGTCATGACCATTTCCCATGGTCGCATCCACTACGATATCGTCCTGAGTTACAACCTCAGCTAAAAACTCATGTGCCATCTCAAGTGGTCTTTTCATTTTCAAACTCCTGTTTTATAACCTTGCATCCTTGAACACTTCCGCGACGTCTCATTTCAATTTCAATAGCATTTAGCACTTCCCATTTATTGAGGCTCCACATAGGACCAATCAGCATATCTCTAGGTGCATCTCCCGTGATTCGGTGGATAACGATATGCTTGGGAATGATTTCCAGTTGGTCACAGATGACCTTAACATATTCGTCCTGGCTCATCAACTGCAAGCGTCCTTCATGATAATCTCTTTGCATACGAGTATTTGTCATAAGATGGAGCAAATGCAGTTTAATCCCTTGAATATCGTTATCCGTGACACAGCGACGGACATTTTCAATCATCATATCATGGGTTTCACCAGGAAGTCCATTGATCAAATGAGAAACAATCTCAATTTTTGGATACTTTCTCAAACGCTTGACCGTTTCCACATACAATTCATAGGAGTGGGCGCGGTTAATCAGGTCAGAGGTTGCTTCATAAGTGGTCTGCAAGCCCAATTCAACCGTCACATGCATGCGTTTCGATAACTCAGCTAAATATTCAATGGTTTCATCTGGTAAACAGTCTGGCCGTGTTCCGATATTGATGCCTACTACACCTGGCTCATTGATAGCCTGCTCATAGCGCTCTCGGATGATTTCCACCTTTTCATGGGTGTTGGTAAAATTTTGAAAATAAACCAGATACTTCTGAACATCTGGCCACTTACGGTGCATAAAGTCAATTTCCTTATAAAATTGCTCACGGATAGGCGCGTCCGGTGCTACGATAGCATCTCCAGAACCTGAAACCGTACAAAAAGTACAGCCTCCATGAGCCACAGTTCCATCACGATTGGGACAGTCAAACCCCGCATCAATAGGGACTTTAAAGGTCTTTTCTCCAAAGAGTTTTCGATAATAATCATTCAAGGTATTATAAGATTTCATAACTTTCATTATAACAAAAAACATCTACAATCTCAAAAGCCTGACTTTCCTATAAATTCCTCTGTTTCTCGTTTCCTTTAGCGATTTTTTATGATACAATATGGATATGATTTTAATGAAATTAGCATCTATTTTATTATTGATACTGACTCTAGTAGTCTGCATTATCATAACCAAACTTTTTAGATTAAAAAAACTAGGACGAAACTTTGCGGATTTGGCTTTTCCATTCTTGGTATTTGAATACTACCTAATCACAGCTAAAACCTTTACCCATAATTTCCTCCCTAGACTGGGACTAGCCCTCTCACTCCTAGCCATTATTCTCGTTTTTTTCTTCCTTCTGAAAAAACGCAGCTTTTACTATCCTAAATTCATCAAATTCTTCTGGCGTGCAGGATTCTTATTAACCCTTGTCATGTATATCGAGATGATTGTTGAATTGTTCTTAATGAAATAATCGAATCCCTAAACATTTTCTAGGGATTTTTGCTTTCTCTTCAAAATAGGATAGACAGTAACACTATACAATTTTATACAAAGAAAATCCCTTAGAAACTTATATTCCAAGGGATTTATCTTCTATCTAAGACAAGAGCTTCTCGCTAGTCTTTAATGATAAAGAAGTATAAAAATTTCTAATCTTCTTTTTTACCTTTAGTGGCTACTAATCCTGCACTCAAACCGAGAAGAGCTAAGCCTGCTGCTACTGCTGCTTGGCTTGCCGCACTTCCTGTATTTGGTAACTGCACTTTATTAGCTTGACTAGATTCACTTGAAGCGATTTGTTTTGTATCTGCTTTTTCTGACACTTGTGGTTTTGTAGTTTCTTGCGTTACTGGTTTGGTTGGTTCGCCAGCTGTACCGACTTCTATGATGCGATCTTGTACAGTGACTTTATCGTAGGTTTCTTTGATTTGGCGTTTACCATTGTCCACTTCGATCAAGTGAACACGGATACCTTGTCTTCCTTTTTGAATGACACGGGTTTCACCTAGATACAACTTGTCAGACCTACGCTCCTGAACATTGAAGTCGATTGTTTCTTCTTCTAAGATAAGCTCTGGGCGATTCAGAACAAGATTTTTCACTTCGTCTTCTGGCAGAGAAGTTCCTAGTTTAGTACCAACTTCTACTATACGATTTTGTGCAGCAACTTTATCATAGGTTTCTTTAAGCTGACGTTGCCCATTTTCCACTTCAATCAAGTGAACACGAACGCCTTGTTTTCCTTCTTGGAGGACACGGGTTTCACCTAGATACAACTTGTCAGACTTACGTTCCTGAACATTGAAGTCGATTGTTTCTTCTTCGACTACAAGTTCTGGGCGATTCAGAACAAGATTTTTCACTTCGTCTTCTGGAAGAGAGGTTCCTGGTTTGGTTCCAACTTCCACGATACGATCTTGTGCAACGACTTTATCGTAAGTTTCTTTAAGCTGACGGTTTCCATTTTCCACTTCGATTAAACGAACACGGACACCTTGTTTTCCTTCTTGGAGGACACGGGTTTCACCTAGATACAACTTATCAGACTTACGCTCCTGAACCTTGAAGTCAATGGTTTCTTCTTCAACTACAAGTTCTGGTCTGTTGAGCACAAGATTTTTTACTTCGTCTTCTGGAAGAGAGGTGCCTGGTTTGGTTCCAACTTCCACGATACGATCTTGTGCAACGACTTTATCGTAAGTTTCTTTAAGCTGACGTTTTCCATTTTCCACTTCGATTAAACGAACACGGACACCTTGTTTTCCTTCTTGAATGATACGGGTTTCACCTAGATACAACTTATCAGACTTACGCTCCTGAACCTTGAAGTCAATGGTTTCTTCTTCGACTACAAGCTCTGGTCTGTTAAGCACAAGATTTTTCACTTCGTCTTCTGGAAGAGAGGTTCCTTGTTTGGTTCCAACCAAGACGATGCGGTCTGTCGGAGCTTCTACCACTTCACGGAGTTTTTCTTCCTTACTTCCATTAGGATTTATCGCTGTGAAGATACGTTCCTTACCAATTTTTCCTTCTTGTTCTACACGAGTTTCACCAAGATACAGTCTTGAATCTTTTTTCTCAACTGTCTTGTAGGCTAAATCTTTTTCAACCAATTCAAGTTTCGGAAGTTCTTCTTGTACTGCAGCAACTGTTTTCTCAAAAACTGGTTTTTCCTTAGTCAACTGGATACGGTATTCCTTAACTTGTTTTCCACTTTCTGAAACGAGGCGAACAAGTACTGGAAGGCTGTCTTCTCCACTATCTACAACTGTTGAAGCTACTTGATTGGTTTCTTCAACTGAGACTTTTGGACGTTGACCTTTATAGGTGATTTGATAATCTTGACGATTTTCAGCGAAATCAGCAAGTTCTTTTCCATCTACAAGAATCTTCGATTGAGTGCTTTCTTGAGGCAATTCGCTTGGTTCAAGGAAGGTCATCTCAATCATCGCAACACCGCTCTTATCTGCTTTACGCTCCATACGCCATCTCATGGCTTTGGCTTTAACAGCTTTAAATGTTACGTTTATTTCATCACCAGCTTCAATGTCTTTATCCGCACGATAAGGAACAGCTTCCCAATTTTCTGGGTTGTTGAATGGATGTCCTGATTCGTAGGCTTGGTAGTTTGAATAGTAGGTCGGCACTTCAAAGTCTGGGCCAGCATAACGTTCCAAAACAAGTTTAGATGGTGCATCTGTACCACTGTCTGCAAAGAACTGAACTTTTCCTTGTGCAACAGTCCGTTCTACAATCTTACCATTTTCACGGAAGATGACACCTGCTGATACTTCTGGATTAGTAGACGGTCTTGCAGACCAGTTTGTCCAACGACGATTTTCTGAATGATCTCTGTCATTAAGATAGTCAACGCGGTCATGAGAGTTTTTATCAATATCGTTGGTTGCTGAAGCAAAGGACTGATTACCATTTTCATCATAGTTAGGGTTATCTGAAAGAGCCTCACCAAGTTTATCTGTCACTCGTACAGTGAACTCTGCAGTAAGATTGCTACCAAGGACATGACCTCGAACAGTAAATTGACCTGCTTTTGTCAGATTTTCTGCTGGAACTTCTTCCCATTCAACTGTCAGGTCTTTTGTTTCGTAGCCGTCTTTACCTGTGAGGTAAACTGGAACCTTAGTCGGCAATTCAAGTGCTTGACCTACTTGTACCAAGCGAGCTTGTTTAACCGCAGCAACTTGTTTATGAGAAAGTAAGTTCTTATCCTTAGTGAAGTGCAGACGGTATTCTCCTAAGATGTCGCCATTTTCAGCTTTCGCGATGACACGAACTGGCTCACCTTCACGAACACTTGGAACAACAGTCGCGAGACCATTGTTGCTAACACTTGCTGTGACTGCCGGAACTTTTCCATATACAGACTCAAGGTAGTAGTCTGTCAAATCAGGGTTGAAGTTTGCTAAGTCTTTGCCGTCAACTTGGATTCTTGTTTGACCTTGTTTGGCTGCCGCAACCTGTTTCGCAAAGATTTGTACTTCTGTGATAGACGTTCCACGCTTGTTATCTGCTTTAACCATGCGAATACGAACAGCATAGGTTTCAACTTTATCAAAGCTAAAGTAGTTCATTTCTCCAGCCTTGAGTTGAGCAGGGGCTTTTAGATTAGTCACTGGTTTCCAGTTGGCAGAATCATTAAAGACATGGTCCTCATTGCCTACAAAGCTAGGATTCTTAGGAGCTGTTGGAGCAGTATTACCAACATAATACTCAATCACATAAGACTTCGGTGCACCAACTCCATGGTCTTCGTGGAATCCGACACTTAGATTATCAACGGAGCGTTTGCTCAAGATACCTGAATCTCCAAACAGAACACCGACTGAAGCTTCTGGATTACTACGATTCCAGTTTGTCCAACGGTTGGCTGGTCGGTCATTAAAGGAAATCAATTTATCGTTGACATTTGAAACAGGGTCGGTTGGATTTGAGTCTGAAGCAAAGGCAAGTGGCAATTCTGAACCGGTCCATTGGTCAGAAATGTTTGCACCTTGCTCAGTTTGAGCAGATACGCGAACATGAAGTTTAGTTGTTAATTGAGTACCTTCTAAGCGACCATTAACTGTAAAGACACCTTCCTTAGCGTATTGCTCTGGACGAATCGCATCCCATGCAACCTTAGCTGATGAAACGTGACCATTTGAATCATATGTACGAACGCTTTCTGGTAATTGTGGTGCTTCTGCGATTGGAGTTGTCACACTAACTTCTTCAACTGAAACGATGCCTTCTATAGATACTTTAGCACGCGCTTCCAGGTCAATGCCTTCAACTTTACCTAACACTTCAAAGCTTTGATAGTGGTCTAGTTTTTCTTTCGGAATAGCTTGCCAAGTGACTTTATGAGTTTTAGGGAAACCTTTGTCATACTCAACAGTTACTGTTGACGGGAGAGTAGGTTCTTGATGTAAATCTGTCACTACATTTACAGGACGGATGGATTGCGCAATCTTCTTCTCAGTATTTGCTTGTATAGTGAGATTGATTTGACCTGTAGCACCCTCATATTCAGCTTTCAGAGTAAGTGCTCCTGGTTTATGCAACTCAAGCATTCCTTTTCGGACTGCAACTTCCCCTTCACCGCTTGTGGAGAAGGTCACCTTATCAGCTGGTAATACAGCTTGCGTTCCATCTTGATAGTGAGCTCGAACTGACAATTTGACTGTTTGGTCTTCTTTGAGACTGTCAGCTTGTTCCACTTGCAAGCTCAAATGAGCAATTTTTGGTGCTTCTTCTAGGAATTGAATTGCATAGGTTTGAAGAGGGCCACCATCTTTAGACTGAACAAAGATGCTTGCACGCATGCCGTTTGCTGCGCTTGCTTGAAGAACTGTAACATCCGCATTTTCAGCACTTGCTGTTACTTCTGGCAATTGGGCACCATAAGCAAGAGTGCGGTATTGCATTGGTTGTTGACTAGTAAGCCCTGTTACTACTTCACCTCCAACAGTAACAGTTGGCACTACAGGTGCTGCAGCTTTTCCTTCTTCTACCACAAGGGTTGCATGAATAGTTTCTCCAGCTAACTGACCAGTCATTTGAATACGCGATCCAGCTACTGAAAGTTTGGCTTTATCTGCTTCCGCAATCTCCCAGCTATCTACTTCGTACTCTTGTACACTTCCATCGGTTACAAGTATTGACACATATTTATCTACAGTGTTCAAATCTGCTCCTGGAGCAACACGTTTAACTGTTGGTAATTCTTTCGCAATTGCTAGAACCTCGACACGAGCCTCTACCTCACGTCCATTTGCTGTACCTTTAACAGTCACAACTCCTGCTTGACTAACATCGACTTGAGACCAAGTTACTGGAAGTTTTTCACGACTACCATCGCTGTATACAAAACCTACTGTTTTCGGCATTTTTGGTTCTTTACCGATTAATGTACGAACTCTTGCTACTTCTGTCCCCAAAACAGTCTTCTCTTGTCCTTCTTTTTTACCAGTAAAGACAGTTACTTGACTAGATTTCAAGAGATCTGAATGGGCTGTCAGTGTGAATTTACCTGCTTGTTCAGTTGATTTGACAATGGCAACACCTTTACCATTAAATGCTTTACGAATCCAAGAACCATCTGCTTGCGCCTTATAGCGTTCACGGCTGGCTTGTTCCCCGTTATCGACACCGACAAGTTGGCCTTGTCCGTGTAATTGGAAGCGAACCAGATTATTGGCAGTTGGTACTACATTCCCTTGGCTGTCAACGATTTCGTAGTAGATGTATGTCAAGTCTTTTCCATCTGCTGCGATTGCATGGTCTTCCTTGATAAGACGAACTGCCGCTGGCTTACCAGCAGTCGTAATCTTATCTCGAGCAATTTCCTTGCCAGATTCATCACGAGCAATTGCTTCCAAGGTACCTGGTTGATAAGCAACTTTCCATTCAAGATAAAGTTCATTAGCATTAGCACCTTCTTGGTAAGTTCGTCCATCGCTAGTTTGTTTTTTGTTGAAAGTCTTAAGACCAAGAGATTTTCCATTCAAGAACAATTCTACACTTGCAGCATTAGAATAAGCACGTACAGGGATTTTATTTTCCGCGTCTGCTACATTGTCTATCAACTCTTTGTTTTCCCAGTTCCAGTGAGGAAGAAGGTGAACCATTGGTTTTTTCTTGGCAGAAACCCATTGACTTTGGTAAAGATAAAAGTCGTTTTTTGGAATACCTGCAGTATCTACGATACCAAAATAAGAGCTTTTAACCGGCGTGTTGTTTTGGTTGTGCCATGGAGTTGGTTCACCGATATAGTCCGTACCTGTCCAAATGAATTGACCAGCATAGCCAGCATTGTCACGGTCAAATGTCCATGAAGCAGTTGCCGTTTTACCCCAACCAACACGGTCATTTCCATAATCTGACTGTTCATAGTTACGCCATGACTGATTACTTTGTACCCACTCACGCTCTGGGTGGAAGTAACTTCCTCTTGTACGCGTTGCTGAAGATGTTTCTGATCCATAAATCAACCATTTTGGATGCTTAGCTCTAAGGACTTTGTAATTATCTTCAGAGTAGTTGAATCCAACAGCATCGAGTTCATCAGCAATTTTTTCATGCCCACCGCTACCATTACCGAAACGGAACTTATCTGCTCCCATGGTTACATAACGTGTATTATCAACATCCTTGATAACTTTAACTAGACGTTTAACAGTCGCTAGAGAATGGGGATCCCCATTTGCTTCACCGATTTCATTTCCGATTGACCACATAAAAACAGCAGGATTATTTTTGTCTCTCTCTACCATAGTACGTAGATCGTAGTCGGACCATTTTTCACCTTTTTTAGCCTCAGGATGGGTAGCATCTTTTTCAAAGAAACGTCCATAATCATAAGGTTTCTTTCCGCCATACCAAGTATCAAAGGCCTCTTCTTGAACAAGTAAGCCAAGTTCAGCTGCAATCTGTAAAGTCTGAGGACTTGCTGGGTTGTGAGTCGTACGAATCGAATTCACTCCCATTTCCTTCATCTGTTTCAGTCTACGGTACTCAGCCTTGTAGTTTTCTTCTGCTCCAAGCGCTCCGTGGTCATGGTGCAAGGAAACTCCATGGAATTTAATGCGTTCACCATTCAAAGAGAAGCCCTCATTTGGAGTCCAGTTATAATATCGGTAACCAAACAGATCTTTCTTGGCATCAACTAATTGACCGTCCCGGTAAACACGTGTAACTAATTCATACAAGGCCGGTTTGTCATTTAAAACGGTCCAGAGTTTTGGTCTTTCAACTTCTAAAATCGCATCAAGACTAGTTACTTCATGTGCTTTCAAGGTACGGCTCTCTGTACGTACTAGACCTGTCACAGCCTGACCACCACGTTCAACGATTTGATATTCTGCTACAAGTTGATGGTCTTTATCGTCTGTATTGACGATTTTGCTGGTCACATAAGTTTCAACCTTGCCGTGTTGCTGTTGTTCTAGTTTTGGTGTTAAGATGGTTGTCCCATTTTTCTCAACATGAACCTTATCTGTCACTTGTAAAGTCACATCACGGTAGATACCACTTCCTGAATACCAACGGCTGCTTGGCTGTTTGTTGACTGCATGAACAGCAATTACATTCTCACGTCCATCTTTGTTCAAGTATTTAGTGATATCATATGAAAATTGATTATAACCATTTGGATAATGACCCACTAACTGACCATTGACATAAACTTGAGAATCCATGTAGACGCCATCAAAAGTGAGGCGAACATTTTTCTTGAGATCTTTTTCATCTAGTTTGAAAGTCTTGCGATACCAAGCTTCCCCACCGTTAAGCTGTCCACCTTCATTTTGTGCAGGAGATTCATGATCGAAATCATTAAAGATACTCCAGTCATGCGGTAAATCTAATTTTTTCCACGTAGATACATCTGCATCCGGTTTAATGGCTTCCTTAGAATTTGCATTGAGTTTAAAGTGCCAATTTTGGTTAAAATTCACTTTTCTGTCTTCAATCATTTGATTGACTTCTTCATTTGTCACAGCTTTAACATCTTCCTTGAGCGGTTTTTCTTGACTTGAAGCTTGAGATTCTATCTTTGGAGCTTTTTCTTCCGGTTTATCAGACACTTTTTCCTCTTTTGGAGTTAGGGCTTCATCTTCTTTCTTCTCAGATGCAATAGCCTCAGTGGCACTAGGTTGTGTTTGTGCTGTACTTTCAACTACATTTTTAGTTTCCAAAGCTTGATCAACCTTTTCTTCTACTATCGGTTTTTCCTCTTTAGATTTCTCAGCAGTATGAGTAATAGGTGCTTCATCCGCATAAACTACAGATTCTCCAGCTATATTTCCACCTAATAGAACTGCACAAGTCCCAATCATTACTGAGCAAGCTCCCACAGCAAACTTACGAATGCTATAAACTCTTTTCCGATTCCAATGGCCTTTTCCCATAAAATCCCCCTTTTGGTAATCGCTTTCATTTTTGTGTAAGCGCATAACTTTTAATAGTCTTTTATCCTTATTTTATAAAATAATATAGGAATTTTCAATACTTTAAGTATATAAAATAATATTTTTGATTGTTTTTTCTAAAATTTGTAGAAGAATTAAAAATCTGAATGTAGTTTTAAAAGAAAAAATACTTACTAACATCTAAATCTTGAGCACCAAAAAAGTCCCTTTAAAAGGAACTTCTTCTATTTATAATTAAAAGTTTCCCCTGCCAACTTATCAGCTAGCTTGGGAAAGAGAGTATAAAACTTATGGGCTAAGTTCAACAACATCGGTAGATTGAGTTCTCGTTTGTTTTTTCCTATAATCTTGACAATCTTTTTAGCCACTGTATCTGGTTCTAGCAGGAAACGGTCAACAGATTTGAGATAGGTGCCATCTGGGTCGGCTTGGTCGAAAAATCCTGTTCGGATTGGTCCTGGATTAACTGTTGTCACATAGACTCCATATGGCATAAGTTCGAGGCGTAACGCATTTGAAAAACCAATGGCCGCAAACTTGGTCGCTGAGTACAGACTAGACTTGCCAGTAGCGATCAAACCTGCCATGCTAACAATATTGATGATATGACCTTTTCGACTTTCCTTCATTCGAGCCGCAAGGCGACGAGACAGATTCATTAGGGCGAAGGTATTGACCTCGAACATCTGATGAATATCTTGGTCGGAAATCTGGTCAAATTCCTCAAAGATCCCGTAACCAGCGTTGTTTATCAAAACATCAATCTTGCCATAGCGGAGATAGAGGTCTGCTACCAGAGTTTCTAAGGCTGAATCATCGGTAATATCGATTTCAATCAATTCTGCATGGGGATGGTTTCCGTAGAGCTGGGCTAATTTTTCCTTATTTCGACCAAGCAAGATGAGTTGGTCATTTGGCAAGAGTTTGACCATTTCTTGGGCTAGGCCACCGCTAGCTCCGGTAATGAGAATAGTAGGCATACTTATCCTTTCTCAATCTTTTAGATTTCCACTTCTTCCAAGTCTTTGACCACATGGACATTTTCAAAAACACTAGCAGCGTCTTTTTTGAGCTTGCTGATATCTTTTGAGAGGAAACGGGCACTGATGTGGTTGAGCAAGAGGCGTTTGGCTCCTGCTTCTACCGCTACTTGTGCAGCTTGCATGTTAGTAGAGTGGCCATGGTTACGAGCAATTTTTTCATCACCCTTGCCATAAGTCGATTCATGGACAAGGACATCAGCATTGACAGCTAGACGCACACTAGCATTGGTTTTGCGGGTGTCACCCAGAATAGTAATAATTTTACCTGGACGGGGAGCTGAGATATAGTCAGCTGCCTTGATTTCAGTTCCGTCTTCCAAAACAACATCCTGGCCGTTTTTGATTTTCCCAAAGAGTGGGCCAAATGGGACACCAGCAGCCTTAAGTTTTTCAGCATCCAGCGTTCCTTCAAGGTCCTTTTGAATGACACGATAGCCAACGCAGAAAATAGTATGGTCCAGTTCCTCTGCATACACAGTGAATTTATCGGTCTCAAGGATTTTCCCAAGGGAATCTTGGTCAAACTCATGAAAATGAATTCGGTAAGGCAGGCGCGAACCTGACACACGAAGGCTGGTTAAGACAAAGGACTTGATTCCTTGAGGTCCATAGATCTCCAAATCTGTCTGCTCTTCATTGGCCTGAAAGGCACGACTAGAAAGGAAACCTGGCAAGCCAAAGATGTGATCTCCGTGCAAGTGAGTGATAAAGATTTTGCTGACCTTACGCGGTCGAATCGTGGTTTCCAGGATGCGATTTTGCGTACCTTCTCCACAGTCAAAGAGCCAGACTTCGTTAATCTCGTCCAAGAGTTTCAGGGCGAGACTGGAAACATTGCGGGCTTTAGAGGGCTGGCCAGCCCCCGTTCCTAAAAATTGAATATCCATTCGATACTTTCTAATTAATCAATATATAGCATGGCTGTGCGGTTTTCCGATCGGAAATAGCGCTTGCCAGAAAAAGCAGTAGCTTCTTGTAATAACTCCTCTTGGCTGTAACCTTTAAGACGTTTGCGACCATCAGCCAAATTTTCCAAATCAGTCAAAGCTGTAAGATTTTCCACGCTAACAACTTCCTCGTCCCCGACAGACTTCATGTAAATCTTACCAGACTCTTCAAAGACCAGTTGATGGGGGAAAATTTGCGCAATCTCAAAGAGCAAGTCAGCTGAAATTTTCTCTTCATTTTCAGAGAAAATTCGACCCAGTCCCTTACTCTCATAACAAAAACCAAAGGATTTACCAGACAGATTAAGACGAATAAAAGGCTTATTTTCTAGGGTGAAACTCGGCTCAGTATTGTAAAGATTCAGTTCTTGACTGAGTTCTGCAAAATACTCAGTCGCTGCTTCAGGACTCTTTTTCTGGTAGAGTTCTGCAAAGTAAGCATTGACCACGCTAGGCGGAGGAGTGATCACTGCCAACTGCTCCTGCTCTGTTTTACCATCTAGAAGTTGATCCAGATAGACCTTATCCAGACTTGTATAGCCCCCATATTTTAGAGCCAACGTTTTAATATCAGTCATAAAATTCTTCTAACCTCCATTTATTTTTCTCGGAAATGTAGCCTGTAATGACTTCTCCGTCCTCTTGATAATCACGTTCTTCAAGAATCGCAACACTTTCTAAATCATGAATCTTGTAGGACTTAGAAAAAGGCACGCGCAGGGTAAAAGATTCAAAAATATCCTTGATTTTCTCTAAAAACAAAGCCTGCAAATTCTCACGACTATCCTCAGACTTGGCAGAAACCAGGGCATAAGGCGTTTGGGTAGGCGTGAAATCCTCGACCAAATCCGCTTTATTATAAAGGGTCAAGCGAGGAATATCTTCCATGTCCAGGTCTTTCATGATGGAAAGAACTGTTTTTTCATGCTCCTCATGGTAAGGATTGCTGGCATCGATAACATGAACCAGAAGGTCTACATGCTTGCTTTCTTCCAAGGTTGACTTGAAACTGGACACCAACTCTGTCGGCAAATCTTGGATAAAGCCCACGGTATCTGTCAAAGTTACTTGGAGATTGCCTCCCAGATGGATACTCTTAGTCGTCGCATCTAGAGTCGCAAATAGCTCATCTGCCTCATACTGGGTCTTACTGGTCAAGGTGTTCATGATAGTTGACTTCCCAGCATTGGTGTAACCAATCAAACCAATCTTAAAGGTACTCGACTCCAAACGTTTTTCTCTGACTGTGGCCCGATTTTTCTCAACCACCTTGAGCTGTCTTTCAATATCGGTGATTTGATTGCGAACACTACGACGGTTAAGTTCTAGCTGACTTTCACCAGGTCCACGGGAACCAATTCCCCCTGCCTGACGACTAAGCATAATCCCCTGACCAACCAAACGAGGCAATAGGTACTTGAGCTGGGCTAGGTGGACTTGGAGCTTCCCTTCATGGCTTCGAGCCCGCATGGCAAAGATATCCAAAATCAACTGCATACGGTCAATGACCTTAACACCGAGAACTTCTTCTAGATTGACATTTTGCCTTGGCGTCAGACGGTTGTTGACGATGACAGTGGTAATTTCTTCTGCATCCACCATGAGCGCAATTTCTTCTAACTTACCAGAGCCGACGAAGGTCTTGGAATCATATTTTTCACGTTTTTGTCTGTAGCTATCTACAACGACTGCCCCAGCTGTCTTAGCTAGACTAGCCAATTCTTCCATAGAGAGATCAAAATTGTCCATGCCCTGCAATTCTACACCAATGAGCAGGACCCGTTCCTCTTTTTTCTCCGTTTCAATCATCTAAAAACTCCTCTATCTGGCTTAAAATTCGGTCTTGCACACCAGTTTCTCCAATCTGATAAAAGGTAACCTGCATGCGATTACGGAACCAGGTCAACTGACGCTTAGCAAAACGACGAGTCGCCTGTTTGAGACTCTCACTAGCTTCCTCCAAGGTCTGCTCTCCACGGAAGTAAGGAAAGAGTTCCTTATAGCCAATTCCTTTAGCAGCCTGCACATCAGGGTAATGGTCAAAGAGCCACTTGGCTTCGTCTAGAAGTCCAGCTTCAAACATCAGGTCCACTCGGTGATTGATACGTTCATATAATTGACTGCGTTCATCATCCAAGCAGATAATCAATGGTTCATACAAGGTCTCTTGATTTTCCAAATCCTGACCAAAATGGGCAATTTCCAAGGCACGCATTGCACGACGACGATTAAACTGGGGAATCTCAAGGCCTGCTTGGTCCACCAGATAGGCTAATTCCTCATCTGTATAAGGCTCCAAACTAGCCCGATAGGCCAAAATCTCCTTATGAGGTATCTCCCCACCCAGGTGGTAACCTTCAAGCAAACTCTGGATATAAAGCCCAGTCCCACCAGCAATAATGGCTAGCTTGCCCCGACTATGAATATCCTCAATAGCCAGCTTGGCTTCTGAAACAAAATCAAAAGCCGAGTAAGACTCGGTTACCTCTCTAACATCGATTAAATGATGAGGAACAGCTGCCTGCTCTTCTGAACTAGCCTTAGCCGTCCCTATATCTAGACCTCGATAAACCTGCTGACTATCACCACTAACCACTTCACCATTAAAACGCTTGGCTACTTCAATGGCTAGAGCCGTCTTTCCAACTGCAGTCGGTCCAACAATCACAATTATTTTTGTTTTCATCTTTTTTCCTTGAAAAATTCCCATTTTTTCGTTACTATTATTATAACACAAAAAGGTCAGTCAGAAAAATGTGACCTCTTGATGAGGCTGGCTGATTGAGAATATAAAGGAGGAAGACTCATGGCTAAAGGATTCGCTAAAGGTCTTGTAACAGGTGTCGCAGGAACTGTCGCTGCCGTTGCAGGTGCAGTATACGCATTTAAAAAGAAAGTGATTGAACCAGAAGAGCAAAAAGCAGCTTTCATCGAAGAAAACCGTAAAAAAGCAGCTCGCCGCCGCGTATCACGTTAAGAAACAAAAGAAGTTGGGATTTATAGTCTCAACTTCTTTTTTCTATTCTTTTAAATAGCTAGGTCAAACTTCAACTGTGGCTTGACAGGGTCATAATCCACCAATTCAAAATCTTCTGCTTTGATATCAAAGAAACTAGTCCCATCAGGAACATTTAAAACCAAGCGTGGTTGGCAATTTGACGGCTCCCGACGAAGCAATTCCTGAGCTTGTTCAAATTGATTGTCATAGATATGGAGGTTGTTTATGAAATAGAAGAACTTCCCAACCTTCCAGCCAAAATGCTTGGCAATCATCATTTGAAGAGACACATACTGCATAGCATTGATGTGGTGGGCCACCAGCATATCATTGGAGCGCTGGGTCAAGGTCGCATCTAGATAGATTTCTCCATCTACACGGCGGACATCAAACATGGTCTGAAAGGCGCATGGGAGTAGCCCATCTGTTTCTTCGAAAGCTTGGTAATCCCAGAGAGAAATAATATTCCGACGGTTCCAAGGATTAGCTTCCAACTGCTTGAGAATCTTATTGATGATGTCGTGTTTCTTAACAACAGCACCATAGCGCTCACCAATGGTTCCTGTATCTCCCACTTCCCAGTCATTCCAGTAGTGAACATTGTACTTGTCATTAAGCACTTCTAGGCTATTAGACTGGTCTTGGTAGATCCAGAGCACTTCCTTGATGGCGGATTTGATGGCAATAGGACGCAAGGTTGTGATAGGAAATTCTCCTTTAGATAAGTCGTACTCGGAAAAGGCACCGGTTACGTACTTGGAGTTAGCAACAGTTCCATCCTTGTACTTAGGACGTGCTTGTTCAGAAAAGACGCCATCTTTGAGGATTCGTTCAATATTTTCTTTAAAAATCGTATCTGCTTTTGTCATTTACTCTCACCTCATTTATTGTCCTAACTAGTATAGCATAAAAAAAGAAAGGAGGAAAATCACTCGCTTCTGGAAAGCAATTTTCTCCTTTTTTATTTTATTGCAATACAAGTGATGCTGCTCCGATAACTCCAGCGTCATTTCCTAGAGTTGCAAGAGCCAATTTAGTTGTTGTGCGTACTTGTGGGAAGGTATTTTCATCGTAGACTTTTTGAACACCTTGTAGAAGGAATTCTCCTGCAGCTGATACACCACCACCGATAACGATTGTTGATGGGTTTAGGATTGATCCGATGTTAGCACAAGCGATTCCCAAGTAACGTGAGAAGTTACGGTAAACAATCAAAGCAAGGTCGTCTCCTTCTTTTGCCAAATCAAAGACAGTCTTAGCAGTTACTTCTTCTCCGTTATCAATCAAGCGTTTCAAGGCTGCATCGCCTTCGTATTCATCAGCATAGCGACGAGTCAAGTTGACAATCCCTGTTGCTGAAGCAACTGTCTCAAGGCAACCTTTCTTACCGCAAGTACATGCAATTGGTTGGTCAAAGTCAACAGTGATGTGGCCAAGCTCACCTGCTGCACCAGCAACACCGTGAAGCAATTTGCCTTCTGCAACGATACCGCCACCAACACCAGTACCGAGTGTCATAAAGACAACATCTGGTTGGTTATCACCAGCACCCATCCAGCGCTCACCAAGAGCTGCCACGTTGGCATCATTATCGATGAAGAATGGAATACCCAAGGCTTTTTCAATCTTTTCTTTAATTGGTTGAAGGGTTTTCCAGTTCAAGTTGTAGGCACCAATAACTGTTCCTTTTTCACGGTCAACCACACCTGGTGATCCCATTCCGATACCTTGGAAGTCTGCTGCTGCCAATCCAAGCAAGTCCAAACGATGTTGAATAGACTCAATCATATCATCTACGATATGACTTCCCTCATCCAAAATATTAGTCTTGATAGACCATTTTTCTTGGATTTCTCCTGCTGTTGTCAAGATTGCAAATTTGATAGAAGTTCCACCAAGATCAATCCCAATAATCTTTTGACTCATCATATTCTCCTTTTTCATTATGAATTAACTGAAAATGCTTACAGATATAGTATAACAAAATTTAGTTAATCATGCAAAGGTTTGCGTGAATGAATTATAAGGAATTTTTCGCCTACTAGTATCTGTTAATCATCTAAATGATTAATTGCATAATTAGCTTCTTCTTCTGTAAATTCTTCACCATAAGGCGAAACTAGTTGCTTATAAATTGCTGACTTCGATTCCTTAAACCATTTTCGAAATTTCTTTGCTGTAGCTAAGGCATTCGCCTTATAGTCTGCTTGCAAATGATTGATAGCATATTGTGCAGTGTCACTATTAAAACCTTCAAAAATTAACATCCTATAAATTCTTTTTTTTGACAAATGAATCCTATTATAAGCTTGTGCTTCCTTTAAAGCTGCTGAGTATGGATTCCCATTTGCCGGTTTTGGTTGCCGCACACCATCGTATCCTACATAGTAACGGCCACCATCTACCCATTCATTCTTGGCCATCTTACCATCTGATTTGAGATAATAATTTCCTACCCATTTGTTGCGAGCAGAGCTTCCTTCTGCTGTTAGATAATAATATGAACCATGGTTTTTATCATAAATCCAGTCACTTTTAACCTTTTTTCCATCAGAATCAACATAATAACGACCACCATCTACCCATTGATTTTTAGCTCTCTTTCCATCTGATTTGAGGTAGTAATTTCCTACCCAGCCAGACTGAACTTTAGATTGTGATTTATCCTGTTTAGGAGTTGTTTCTTTAGCTTTTTCAGTCGGTTTTGGTGCNGGNTTCGGCGNNGGTTTTGNTGCNGGCTTCGGCGCNGGTTTTGGTGCTGGNTTCGGTGCCGGCTTCGGCGCGGGTTTTGGTGCGGATTTTGTATTCTCTTTTACAATCTTACCATTTTTAGACGCATCCTTTTCTTGAGCAGATACTTTCTGAGATGAGAAAGGCAACATCCCCATTGTATCTGAAAGAGAAACAAGTGCAAGTGTAGTTGCTGCTAAACTTGTAACCAAAATTTTTTTGATCTTCTCATAAAAATCTCCGTTGTTTTTAATGATTTATACCTATAGTATACCATATCCTTAATCTTTTTTTATATTAAAATAATAACTATTTATGAAAGCCCTATTTTAAAATGAAGTGCAACACAAAAGACATGTTCATCTGATATTACCTATTATCCTATTTTTTAATTTCTTATTTAACCCATTTACCTGAACCATCTACACGATAACCATCTGGTGTACGTTCATTAACAGCCATTTTACCGTTTGATTTAAGATAGTAATTTCCTACCCAGGTGTTACGAGCATAACTTCCTTCTGATGTCAAGTAGTAATATGATTTATAGTTACTATCATATATCCACTCACCTTTAGCCATCTTACCATCTGATTTGAGATAATAATTACCTGACCAAGTGTTACGAGCGTAACTGCCTTCTGATGTCAAGTAGTAGTATGATTTGTAGCTACTATCGTAGACCCACTCACCTTTAGCCATCTTACCATTTGATTTAAGGTAGTAAGCTCCTTGCCATGCATTTTTTACATAAGAACCATCTGATTTCAAATAATACCAAGCTTGATAAGAAGAGTCATAAATCCATTCGCTCTGTGCCATTTTACCATCCGCTTTCAGATAATAGCTTCCCTGCCAAGCATTTTTCACTGGATTTCCATTTCCATCAAAGTAATACCAAGAACCGTCCTGCTTAACCCAACCACTTGCTGTGGATGAAGTTGTATCAGTTTGAGTTGTAGCCGCTTGTTTTGCTTTAAAAGCACCCTTAGGAGCATTTTTCAATTCGCAAGCCACACCATCATGATCGCGGTCTAACTTGGCAGAATAACCAGGTTCTCCCTCGTGAATATCCGAATAGCCATTCGCCCAAGCTTCTTTACAACTAGAAAAATGAATGTTTTCTTCTGCTAACACAGGTTGTGAAAACAAGGCTAAAACTGGTAAGGTAGCCAGACTCATTTTAAAAAATAGACGTTTGTTCATTTCTTTCTCCCATAATTATAATATCGTTTTTAATGTTGTTTTATCAAACTTATTTCAGCAATTCAAGGAAACTTCTGATTTTTTCTACAAACTCCTTTGGTTTTTCCTTATTCAAGACATGAGGGCCGTCAGGAATGATCTGAAACTGCGAATTTGTCAACAATCTGTGGAGAGCTTTCATAGAACTAAGATTCGGTTTATCTTTGCTGCCACAAATTAGTAAGGTTGGATAAGGACAAGTCCCTGCTATAGCAGTTAAATCAAGTATCTTCAATTCCTCAGAAACTCCGACCATAAGAGATTTGTCTGCTCCCTGTTTTTCAAATACTCTTTTGGGAAGTAATTTAAATATCAACAATTGAACATAAAATAGGATATTCCCTGCTAATTTTAGCGGGCATCCTGACAGAACCAAAGCTCGAAGATTTGGTAAATCGTAACTAGATAGTTCTAGTGCCAGAGCAGCACCTAAGGACAATCCAACCAAAACAAAAGGTTCTGTCTCCTTTGATAAATACTGATAGATGCGCTCCTTGGCTTCTTGATAGGTAGCAACTCCGGAAGGAAATAACTCTAGGGCTTCAGAGGGATAATCTACAAGAAACTCTTGCACTTCTTTCCAACTATCTGCTGACTGGCCTAGGCCATGTAAAAATATTAATTTCATTTAGTTCTCCCTTACTGACAACTCATACAAGCCCCTGACTGCATTACAGCCATAGATAGCTTCTGCTCCCTTCAAATCTTCTATGGTCAAGGCTTTCTCTTCTACCTGTCCTGTTCCCAGCAAATGCTGACGATAAATTCCTTGTAAAAGACCTAGTTGACTTGGTGGCGTGTAGAGTTTACCATTCATTTTTAAGACCAAATTTCCAATAGAGGTTTCAAGAAGTTCTCCTAACTTATTGTGGTATATCTTCTCTTGTTTCCCTAGGCTCAAATGCGGTCGGTGAGTCGTTTTGAAGTAGGTAAAGGCTTGTTGCAAATTAGCTTCCTGCAGACAAAGTTTGGCCTGACAAAAACTTAGACTAAGAGGTGTTAATACTTGACAATCGACTTCTATCTCTCCAGACTTGTCGAGAGAAATACGCAAGCGGTAATCTTGATTAGCATCACAAGCATGACACTCTTCCTCTATCTTTTGTTTCAAGTTTTCTGAATCAAATGGAAAGGCAAAATACCGACTAGCTTTTCTCAGTCTTTCCAGATGTTGTTCTTCAAAGAACAAGTTCTTTTGGCTGATTTTCCCTGTAGTAATCAGTTTGAAACGAGCTTGTTTACGATAGAGAACTGCTGCCTTTTGATGAACCTCGCGGTATTCAGACTCCCAAGTGCTATCCCATGTAATTCCTCCGCCAACTCCATAGATAGCTTGCCCCTTGTAGAGTTGAATGGTCCGAATGGCCACATTAAAAATCCGTCGTCCATTTGGAAGCAAGAGACCAATGGTTCCACAGTAGATTCCGCGCGGTTGTGGTTCCAAGTCCTTTATAATCTCCATAGTCGCAATTTTGGGAGCTCCCGTTATGGAACCACAAGGAAAGAGAGAGCGAAAGATTTCAACAAGGTCAACATCCTCTCGCAACTGACTCTTGATGGTCGAAGTCATCTGCCAGACAGTTGAATACTGCTCCACTTGACACAAACGCTCCACATGCTCACTTCCCACTTCAGAAATACGGTTCATATCGTTGCGCAAGAGGTCCACAATCATCATATTTTCAGAGCGATTTTTGGGATCCTGTTCCAACCAACTGGCCTGCTCCAAGTCTTCTTGGTCAGTCATGCCACGCTGAGTCGTTCCCTTCATTGGTCGCGTTGTCAACTCACGGTCATTTTGCTCAAAAAAGAGCTCTGGGCTCATGGAAATCACTGCCATCTCGTCATGTTCAACATAAGCATTGTAACCCGCCTCCTGCTCTACCACCATACGATTGTAGATGGCAAAAGGATTGGCGCTTAAATCTTGCTTGAGTTGGACTGTGTAGTTGACCTGGTAGGTGTCTCCCTGCCGCAAATGATGGTGAATCTGGGCAATAGCCTTTTCATAGTCTGCTGCAGATGTTACTTCCTGCCAGTTTGAAGGCAAATCAACCTCGTCATAAATCAGAGGAATAGGGGATGTTTCTACCCTATCATGAACTGTAAAATATAGCAGGTACTCTCCCAGTAAAGGATCTTTATGAACTGCTAATTTCTCCTCAAAAGCAGGTGCAGCCTCGTAGCTGACATAGCCCACCACATAATAGCCTTGCTCTTGGTAGCTCTCCACTTGTGCCAGCAAATCTTCCACTTCTGCTATATTTCTCGTTTTCAACTCTTTAATCGGCTGGGTAAAGGTGTATCTCTCCCCCAAAGCTCTAAAATCAATCACTGTTTTTCTATGCATATTTCAAGTATAGCATAAAAAGGCAGATCCAGACAAAGCTGATCTACCTTTTTATTATTTTCTTACTATTAATTATGCTTTAGTGAATAAATCACCAGCAAATCCATCTGATTTTTGCAAGAGTTGTTTGTAAACCTTCCATTTAAGATCTACAGTATTCTTGAAATCATTACCTTGAAGGTCTTTTTCGACCGCTGCATCAAATAAAGTCTGAAGTTGTGCGTAAGTTGAAATCTTTTGACCATCGATTTCAATTTCAACAAAACCTCTTTGGGCTTTTTCGTGTACTTCATGATACCATGCTTTCTTCCATGCTTCTAAGCTTTGGAATTTGCCGTTAGAAACTTTATTAATAATAAAGTCATCACCAAGACCTACATTACCAGCAGCTTTAGATTCTTGTTTGTATTTGTTTGATGCATAACCTAAGAATCCGTCTAGATAACCGAAGTATCCCCACATACGGAAGGTATTATGTTTGAATGAGATTGAACCAACCGCACTCTTACTTGTGTTACCACCGTAAATACCAGACATCATATTAACAGTTTGATACGCTGTATCAAATCCTTCAGAACGATAACGTCCATTTCCTGGCATACCATGTTTTGTCACAAAGTTATTATCAACTAATTGGTCAATGCTTGTGATTTTCTCAGCTTTCTCGCTATCATTTAAATCGCGAAGTTTATCCCATTGATGAGGCTCGCCTTTTAGATTATTACGATCTGCGTTTGAACGCCATTCGCGATCCATTTTCTTGAACCACTTATCATTTGTTCCAGTATTTTTCTTGATAACAGACTCAGCTTCTAAGTAATCAAGCATCATCATGGATTCATTGTAATTCTTCATGTAGTGATCGATTTTCTCACGACTATTTAACACATTCGGATTATAGTTGTAAATTTGATTTCCATCATTTTTACGTTCGTAAGCCATGTTTAATCCTAAGGCACCATATTCACCATTTGGATTTGAAACTGATGGTGATTGTAACATACCTTGAGCAAAGGCTTCAACGTCTGTTCCTTCACGGTGACGCCATGTTCCTAAGTAGGCCATACGGTCATTGATGTGAGTTGTTTCGTGAGTGAATGCAGATGTACCAAAATCACTAATCATGCTAGAGATGATGTAATATACAGCCTCTTGTGGTTGTGGATTTTGGAAGATATAAGCGTATGCACCCATTCCATTGTATCCGTGCCACTTATCAGTCGGACCATAGAATTCACGAATTGGAGCAAAATCGCCTTTCTTCGTATGTCCCATACGGTCAACCCATCCTAAACCTGGTACATCATGGTTATCCCAAATTGCAGATGGTACCATATTTTCACTCTTAAGAAGATTATTTCGTACATTATCTGCAGCAAGTCTTGACCAGAAGTCTAAATAATTGATTTGTTCTTGCGCACGTAAATCAACTTTCTTCTTGAACGCTTCACGTTCTTCTGCTGTATTCTTACCGTATTTCTCAAATGAACTAAAGGCAATGGTATTATAGGTTGTAATTAAGATCATATGCGCTTTCTTCAGGTTCAGAAGTGGTAAAATATAACGTCCGTGATGTCCATTATTAATTACTTCATATAATTTATGTTTCTTATTCGCAAAATCAGGATTTGATGATTGTTTCTCAACAACATAAGCGTTATCTGCAATGTTATTCTTGAACCAAGTATTCATATCTGTTTCACTAGTGAATAATTCCATGTTGTACTTCAGGAATTCGTGTAAGTTAGCTTTACCAGTAGCACTTGCAAGAGCTCTGTTAAATGCATCATGTGATTGATCACCTTTTAGGTTGTTACCATTTGAAGCGAAGCTGATTAATCTATCAAGTACGTTAACGTTCTTACCGTAGAAATCAGGTTTGAAGGTCATCATATTTTTGATATTTAATCCGTCAAATTTAATTCCATAGTATTGGTTTAAGTAAGCCAGAGCTAACATGATTTTAGCTTTGTTATCTTCAACTTTTTTAATCAATGCACGTTGAGCTGCTTCGTCCGTATTTAATTGATGGTCTTCATTTTCAACTAAAGCTTTTACAAATGCATCAAGGTTATCTTTTACTTCTTTGAAGTTTTCATCTAAGTATAACATTTTCGGATCACCGTGGATCTTACGAACTTCATCAGAATATAATTCAACAGAAGATAATTTAGCTTTAATATCGTTGATTAATTGTGTTCTCTCTTTAACAACCATATTTGGTGTGTAGACAATATCTCCTAATCCTTCAATACTATATTCACGAACTTGTTGAACCTTAGATTCTTTTTGTGTAATAGCCTTAATTTCTTTCGTCTTATCAGCGTAATGAATCATAATATGGTCAGCATCTGATAAGTCGGTCACAAATTGTCCATCTTTCATACCTGTAACAGATAATACTTCAGTAGTTAGTAATTTAGAATTTGCAGGAATCTTATTACCTTGATTTACAATCCATTCTTTGTTATAGAATGGTTGAAGCTTTTCAATATTACGGTAAGCAAGCTCACGAGATACATCGTAATCTTGAGTATCCTTGTAAGTGTCAGATTTTGGTTTTACACTATTTAGTGTATCTTCAACAAGAGGTTTAATTTCAAATTTATCGGCTGTAATTCCGAATGATTCTATTTTTTTATTTGCATCTTCTAGGCTGATTTCTTGGATTCGATTACTACGAGAACCGTTAAATGAGTGAGAACCTTCACTCACATCTTTAACAACGTAGTTTCTTTCAATCCAGTTTTTTGTGTAATATCCACCTTCTGCTTCTAAATCTCTAGAACCGTAGAATTCTTCACCGTTTTTGACTTTCATCATTGAAACTGTGTCAGCAACACGCCCCCATGTCCAGTTTTTACTAATGAAACCACCTACCTCAACAGGGTTCTTCACATCAATAGTTCCTTTAGTAACAGCGTTACGAACAGAAGCGTATTTATCAATACCATTAGGATCAGAACCGTTATCGGTTCTAGCGACAAGTCCACCAACACGTGCTCTATCTGCAACAATATCAGCATCTACGTATGCATGTTTAATATTACCACGCCAAAGTTCTCCGGCGATACCACCAAGATCCCAACCTTTATTACCGACACCTGTTAGTTTACCGATGAAAGCAACATTTTTAAGAAGTCCACCAGTATCTCCTTTATTTACGATACCAGCAATACCATCTTTACCAAGGATACTACCAGTTACCTTAACATTTTCAACTGTGGCATTTTTAATTACTCTTGATAGTGCGGAAATATTTTCAATCCAAGGCATATTAATATTAACATTACCTAAGTTAATGTTTTTAACTGTACCGCCTTCAACGTTATCGAATAACTGACGAGCCATATTATGAATGGTATATTGTTTACCGTCAACACTTGTTAAAGTTCCGCTAAATTTACCAGGTACATATTGTTTATTCGGAGTTGGTACATTTGCTGCATTCAAATCTGCACCAAGTTTAAAGGTACCACTTGGATTAGCTTTCATAGCCGTTACTAGGTCGTTAAAGCTATAATATACATCACCATCGTGTGCTTTTTGTTTTTCAAAATAATGAACATACTCGTTTGCCAATTTAGAAACATCTGTGTGTTGAACTAAATCAGGTGCTTTGGCAGTGACTTTGTATAAAGTTTTTCCGTCTTTTTCTACTTCTTCAATCTTGTCAACAGCCAGTCTTGTAACTTTGTTGTCGTGAGTTGTAACTCGTAGGTAGAGTGGAGCAACATCAGCTGGTTTTTCTGTCAGCAAACTAGAATCTGTTTCGTTACCGTCAGCATCTACACTCATCAAGCTTGTTTCTTTGATGTTTTTGATTTCAACTTTTTTGAGGTCAATTCTTAGCGGTTCTTCTTTCAGAACTTCTTCCTCATCACCCTCACCACGGTCATAAACCATCTTCGTTTCAAGTTTATAATCTTTGTAGTACTGTAAGTCTGTCAAAGAAGCTGTTAGATCTTCTGGTGAAACATTCAATGTCTTCACAATCTCATCACCTTTTTTCAGAGTTAGGGTAATAGATTTAATGGCTGCCTTACTTGGATTTTCCAAATTATAACGAATTTGAGATGATCGTTTTAAATCTTGAACATCAACAAGTGACAAACTTAAGATTGGTTTTTCAAAGTTTTTAGTTCCTAATTTGACGATACGATCTTGGTCTAACTCCAGAACCTGTTCCACAATTTTAGGTGCTTCTTCAGTTTTTAAACCTTTGATAGTTTTGTAAGTCTTGGTAACTTTTTTCTGCCCATCTTTTCCTTCTTGGACAGTAACTCTTTCACCTTTTTTCAGTTGGTCATCTTCTTTAACAACTTCCTTAAATGGGATCTTTTCAAGACTTTCTTCTACCAGAGTTCCTTCAATTGGTTTTGTCCCACGACTTATTTTTTTAGTGACTGGTTCTTTGACGACAGTGGTTGTTGTATTTAAAACTTGGTCAGTCTCAACACCTTCGAGAGTCTTATAAGTCGTTTTGGTAATTTTACTACCCTTTTCTCCATCTTGGACTACAGTTTCTTCATCCGTATATTTGGTTGGATCCTCGATAATTTCTGTCTTATAGTCAATCTCAGTAGTAGTTTCTTTCGTAACCGCGCCCTCAGTTACTTTATATTCAGGTAACTTTTCTTGAACTAAAGATTCACCTTCTTTACTAGTTTCTTGAGTGCCTTTAGCCTCAACCTTTCCAGTATATGCTGCTTGCGGTTCTTGAACTAAAGACTCGCCCTCTTTACCGGGTTCCTGAGTACCTTTAGCCTCTATTTTGCCTGAATATGCTGTTTGCGGTTCTTGGACTAAGGATTCGCCCTCTTTACCAGTCTCTTGAGTGCCTTTAGCCTCAACCTTTCCAGTATATGCTGCTTGCGGTTCTTGAACTAAAGATTCGCCTTCTTTACCAGTTTCTTGAGTGCCTTTGGCTTCAATTTTTCCTGAATATGCTGCTTGTGATTCTTGAACTAAGGATTCGCCCTCTTTACCAGTCTCTTGAGTGCCTTTAGCCTCAACCTTTCCAGTATATGCTGCTTGTGGTTCTTGAACTAAGGATTCGCCCTCTTTACCAGTCTCTTGAGTGCCTTTAGCCTCAACCTTTCCAGTATATGCTGCTTGTGGTTCTTGAACTAAAGATTCGCCTTCTTTACCAGTTTCTTGAGTGCCTTTAGCCTCAACCTTTCCAGTATATGCTTCCTGTGGTTCTTGAACTAAAGACTCGCCCTCTTTACCAGTCTCTTGAGTGCCTTTAGCCTCAACCTTTCCAGTATATGCTGCTTGCGATTCTTGAACTAAAGATTCGCCTTTTTTACTGCTTGTATTGATAGTCGATTTTGATTCTCTAAAGTAACCAACATACTCATATCCTTCAATATGAATAACTCCTTTAGCCAAACCTTCATGTGTAGAGGCTGAAATAGTTTGGTTATAAGAAAGTAACTCTTTATTTTCAAATGCAAAGGCAGTAAAAGGTACAAAATTGCTGACTCCAATAGAGCTGATTAACAGAACCCCAAGTACTTTACTGCGGTGTTTCTTTGAAACTAATAGAACCGCTAGCGAGGCTGTTGCCAAGCCAAGACCTGCTAGAGCAACTTCCTTACTGCCTGTGTAAGGAAGTTGTTGACTGGTAGTCGCCTTCTTGCGATAAACTACATAAATAATATCTTCATCTTGAAACTCTGTTGGAACCTCATGATGAATCAGAGCTTTTTCAGACTCGGTCAATTCCTGCTCCGCCAAATAACGGTAATGAACGCTATGAGCACCACCGACTTCATTGGCGTGCACCTTATCTACTGAAAGGGTACTGGCACCAAAAAGGAAGGCCCCAATGGCTACAGGACCTACCCCAACAGTTAGCTTACGAATGGAATATTTGGTAATTTTTTCTAGTTGTTGTTTTGTTTTTTTCATTCTTACGACTTTCTGATAGAATCTTGTGGATAATGCGCACGCGCACCTCCAATTAATTTTGGACGACTAGCAAGAGCCGTTACATGGGCATGCCCAATTTCTCTCAAAAGAGGGCGAATCGGAACCTGAACATGCTTGACATGCATGCCAATTGCAGTGTCTCCGATATCCAATCCAGCATGAGCCTTGATAAATTCAACCTCAACTGGATCTTGCATAAACTTGAAGGCTGCCAACTGACCTGAACCTCCTGCATGAAGGGTAGGAAGGACACTGACGATTTCCAGACCAAACTGCTCTGCCACCTGACGTTCAACGACGAGGGCCCGATTGACATGTTCACAACCTTGAACAGCTAGATGAATTCCTTTTTCCTCTAAGATATCTAGGATGGTCTTCACAATGATTTCGCCAATTTCTTGGCTGGATTCCTTGCCAATCTGACCACCTATGACTTCACTAGAAGAAAGGCCCAAAACAAAGATAGATCCTTGCTTCAAATTGGCCTTTTCCAACACATCTTCTACAATCTGGCTTGTTTCTCTTTGAATGTCTTTTTCCTTCATACTTGATACCTCTTTTGTCATTATCTATCATATCGTTTTTTCTTATTTTTAGCAAGATAGACAACCTAGAAAGCTTACCCAATTACGCATAAAACTCCCAGAATTGACTGGGAGTTAACTAGTTTCTATTCTATTTATGTATATTTCAACTGTCGTCCCTTTTGAGGGGACAGAATCGATCTTCATCTGGTAATCTTCTCCAAAATGAAGTTTGAGCCGTTGGTCAACGTTTTGAAGACCAACTCCCCCACGTTTGAGTTGACTTTGACTACTATCGCCAGCATCTTGGAAGCCCACTCCATCATCCTCAATACGGATGACCAAGCCCGAATCCTGTTTCTGAACAGAAACTCTAATATGTCCCTGACCTTCCTTTTCCTTAATGCCATGGTAAAGGGCATTCTCTACAAGAGGTTGTAGGACCAGCTTAGGCAAGACTAGCTTATCAAAGGCAGGATTTTCATCAATCTCATATTCCAGCTTATCTCCATAGCGTTGTTTCTGGATAAAGAGATACTGGCGGACATGATTGATTTCGTCAGAGAGGCAAATCAAATCTTTACCCTGATTGAGCGCCAAGCGGAAGTAGGTAGCCAAGGACTTGGTCACTTGAACCACTCTCTGACTGTCCTGAAATTCTGCCATCCAGATGATGGTGTCCAAGGTGTTATAGAGGAAATGCGGATTAATCTGACTCGACAGTGCTTGAAGTTGATATTGACGAGTCGTTTCTTCCTGCCTGCGAATATCCGCCATCAGCTGATCAATCTGATCCAACATGGCATTAAATTGGCGAGTCACTTCTCTCAGTTCATAAGCACCAGCTTCCTTGGCACGAAGGTTCTGATTACCAGAAGCAATCTCCAGCATGGTTTCTCTCAAGTCATTCAGAGGAGCAATCCAGCGTTTAAGACTAAGCCACACCAAGCAGAGACAGGCAAGAAGAGATGTGACACTGGCTCCAAGCAAGGTCCACATGAGTTGACTCCGAACCTGATCTAACTTCTCCAACGAAGACACACCAAGCACCGTCCAATCAGTTCCTGCTATCTTTTCCTGACTGACGTAGGATTTGTGATCTGGAGTATAGCCCTGCCCTGTCTCAATATAGGGTTTCATGGCCTCCATTTCGCTAGACGAACTATAAACTGTGTGTTGAGGATGATAAACAAATTCATGGTTTTCATTGATGATAAAGGCAAAGCCCTGCTGACCCAACTGAAGTTGGTTAAGATAGGCTTCCAGAGTTTCATAAGAAATATCCAAACGAAGCACGCCCAGATTAGCTCCCTTTGCATCAACAAGTTCTTGAGTGACAGAAATGACCCACTGACTATCTGATTTACGAGCTGGTGTCAAAACAGGCTTAGCTCCCTGATGAATGGCCTTTTGGTACCAATCCTCAGCCATCATATCAGAGGAAGTTTTCATCTGTACACTGTCATCTGTAGAAATGACTTGACCGGATTTAGTCACCAGCACAACAGTTTTCAAGTCCTGGTCTGCCTTCAAGATAGTCAAAAATAGATCTCGAATTCCCTTGACCTTGTCTTGACTTGGATTCTCAGCATAGGTCAGAACATCTGCCTGCTGGGTCAAACTAGTCGAGGTGGTTTCTAATTTTTTGATATAAGACTGAATAAAGTGGCTAGTTTGGCTAATTGTCGTTTGGCTATTGCCCTCAATGCTAGCCTCAATGGCTGATGAACTAGATTGATAGTAGAAAGTCCCAACTACAGCTAGGAGAATGAGAAAGACCAGAAAGATGGAAATAACCATTCTGACTAGGAGAGAAGAACGCTTCATTGGCCTTCTCCCTTCTTAAACTGACGAGGTGTCACACCCGCAATCTGCTTAAAGCGTTGGGTAAAGTAGTTCATATCTTCAAAGCCAACCTTTTCTGCTATCTCATAAATCTTTAAATCTGTGGTCAGAAGCAAGAGCTTAGCTTGTTTGACACGCTCTCTCACCAGGTAATCCTGAAAAGGCAGACCCAACTCTTTCTTAATCAAAGAACTCAGATAAGTCGGACTAAAGCCCAAGTCACTGGCCAAAGCCTTTAAACTAAACTGGCTATCAGCCAGATGGGACTGGATTTTCTGGGCCATATTTCCCTCAAACTTATCGATCAATAAATCTTGTAATTGCTCTTCCTTCTCTTCCTTGTCCAACTTCTGCTTGATTTTCCCCAGCATTTCCTCAATATCCTGACGAGAAAAGGGTTTGAGTAGGTAGTCATCCACACCTAGTTTGACGGCAGACAAGGCATAATCAAAATCATCGTAGCCTGTCAAAAAAACTAGATGAACCTGAGGATAGGTTTCTCGGACCAGACTGGCCAACTGGATGCCATTTAGCTGAGGCATGTTGATATCGGTTAAAATGATATCTGGCACCTGCTTTTGTATCAATTCCCAAGCCTGTCTTCCATTTTCAGCCTGACCGATAATTTCCATATCGTAGGCCGCTACATTGACCAGCTTGGTCAAGCCTTGTCTTACCAGATATTCATCTTCTACGATTAAGATTGTGTAGGTCATGCTTCTCTCCTTTGTCACTTACTAGTATCAGTATAGCAAAATTCTCCTCTAACTGCTTAGGAAAGCCCTCTTAATCAACATAATCTAGTAAATAAGCGTATCCTTTTTCTTCCATTTGGTCTTTGGGAATAAAGCGAATAGAGAGACTATTAATACAGTAGCGCAAACCACCCTTGTCCTGTGGTCCGTCCGTAAAGACATGGCCAAGGTGAGAATCTCCAACTCGGCTCCGTACTTCCATGCGTGTCATATTGTAGGACTTATCTTCCTTGTAGGTGGCAACATCTGGGCTGATGGGTTGAGTGAAACTAGGCCATCCGCAACCAGACTCAAACTTGTCCTTTGATGAAAATAGGGGTTCGCCAGTTGCCACATCCACATAGATACCAGATTCAAATTTATCCCAGTAGCGGTTTGAGAAAGCTCGTTCTGTTTGATTTTTCTGGGTAACTGCATACTCCTCAGGTGACAAGTTCTTTTTCAATTCTTCATCACTTGGTTTAGGATATTTGCTAGCATCGATGACAGGATAGGCTGCCTGATTGACATTGATATGGCAGTAGCCATTTGGATTTTTCTTGAGATAGTCTTGGTGGTAATCCTCTGCCACTACAAAATTCTTCAAGGTTTCCTTTTCAACTGCCAAAGGTTGATCGTATTTCTTAGCCACCTCATCAAAGACTTGGTTAATCACCTCTAAATCCTTGTCATCTGTGTAATAAACACCAGTACGGTACTGGGTTCCTACATCATTTCCTTGTTTATTTTTGCTGGTTGGATTGATAATGCGGAAATAATGAAGCAGGATTTCTTTGAGGGAAATTTGATTAGCATCATAGGTGACATGGACAGTCTCTGCATGACCTGTTTGGTTAATCAATTCGTACTTAGTTGTTTCCCCTCTACCATTTGCATAACCTGATACGGCATCTGTCACACCGGGAACGCGTGAGAAGTATTCCTCAACTCCCCAGAAACATCCCCCAGCTAGATAAATTTCGTGCAAGTCTGCATCTTTACTAATTTCTGTTTTTTTCACTGTTTTTCCTCCTTGGCTAACTGATGCCTTCTCAATTTGCGAGCTATCTGTCTGCCCTGCATTTCGCATCAATAGAAAATAGAAACCGGTTATGGCTAGGAAAAAGATTCCTGCCAAGACAAACAATTTTACTTTATCATTCATGATCTTTCTCTACCCCATTTCTTTCAATGTTTTTAAAATCATATCCTTATCCATAAAACCAGGTTGCGTTTTGACCAGCTTTCCTTCCTTGTCTATAAAGGCTTGAGTTGGGTAAGAACGGACACCATAACTTTCCAAAAGTTTGCCTGACGGGTCAATTAGAACTGGGAAATTTTTATAATCCAAGCCCTTGTACCAGTTCTTAAAGTCTGCTTCTGCTTGTTCCCCCTTGTGTCCAGGAGACACCACTGTCAAGACCACATAGTCATCACCAGCATCCTTAGCGATTTCATCCGTATCTGGAAGACTGGCCAGACAGATGGAACACCAAGAAGCCCAGAATTTGAGATAGACTTTCTTGCCCTTGTAATCAGACAAGCGGTAAGTCTTGCCATCTACTCCCGTCAGTTCGAAATCAGCAACCGCCTGACCTTTAGTAGCAGTTTGTGAACTGACTTGTTCTGTTGTTGTTTGCTCCTTCATAGTAGATTCGTCTGACATATTTTTAGCCGAACAGGCTGCCAAGCAACAGATTGAGCCTACTCCAAGGAGACATGTTTGCCATTTTTTCATTTCTTTTTCCTCTCTATTCAAATAATGTAGTCAAAATGGAAGCATTTCCCAAAAGCACCAAGATTCCCATCACGATAATGAGGAAACCACCCACTTTTTTGAGGGTCCCTAGATAGGGATGAAGTTTTCGGAAATGTTTCAAAACATAGCTGGAGGCAAGAGCTAGAACCAAAAATGGTAGTGCTAGACCCAGCGTGTAAATCAACATGAGGCCAGCTCCCTGCCAAGCACCTGAGCCACCTGAAGCCGCTAAGGCTAAAACAGAGCCCAGAACCGGTCCCACACATGGCGTCCAAGCAAAACTAAAGGTCAATCCCAGTAAAAATGCCTGACTATAGCCGTTACCCTTTTGCCCCTGTCTCTGTAGTTGTAGCCTTCTTTCCTTGTAGAGTCCCTTCAAATGTAAGACTTCCATCTGGTGCAAGCCCAAGAGAATGATAACCACACCCGTCACATACTGAAACCAAGAGGCATACAAAAGGTCTCCTAAAAAACCAGCACCATAGCCTAGTAAGATAAAAACAAAGGAAATCCCTACTATAAAGGCCAAAGTTCTCAATAGACTAACAAGTGAGATTGAATATTTTCCACTAGAAGCCTGAGCACCATCTTTGTCATCCAACAAGACCCCTGCATAAACCGGTAACAAGGGTAAGATACAAGGAGAAAAGAAGGAAAGAATTCCAGCAAGAAACACACTGATAAAAAAGATTATATTATCCATTGCCTTCCTCCATTCTTTGATTTGATAGGATTATTATAGCCCCAAAATTCCAGAAAAAACAGGGACAATGATAGGGAAAAATAGGAATTTAATCAGGTTATGTAAAAAATATTGCAAAAAAAGCCAGACACAGTCTGACTTTGATGGAAACAGAAAAGAAATTTCACTAGTCTTCCCTACTTATCTGGTAATAAATAAGGTCCGAAAGATAGCCTTTTCTCTCTACACCATTGGTAATAGTCTTTAGATAAGACATTCCAGCCTTCTCCATGACACGACCTGAAGCTGGATTGAGACTGGCATATCGAGCTCTAACTTTTTGAAAACCTGCTTGAGTAAAACAAAAGTCCAAGACAGCTTTAAAGGCTTCTGTCATCATCCCATGTCCCCAGTAAACCTTGCCTAGCACATAGCCAATTTCACAAGAAGAATCGTTCTCATCTATTGCAACGATGCTGATATCTCCTATCACCTGTTCCGGGTTTTCTTTGAGACAAATGGCCCATTTGTAATAGTTGAGATTAGCATAGGAGGCAATCCAATTACGAATAGAGTTTCGAGTCACATCGACATCAGGATGAGGATCCCAAGTGACATAGGTCAGATTCTCAGCGGATGAAGCCCAATTTTGAAACATAGCATCCGCGTCACTCTCCACAAATCTTCTCAAGATCAGATGATTTGTCTGTAATATTTGCGTACCGATTGCTTTCATGATACTACCTCACTTTCTGATAGATGATTCTCTGTCCAATCTCCATTGAAACTTGTTTTACTTTGGAATCTCAAGGTAATAAGCTAAAAAGGTCCACCGGACCTTCTCTCACTTTCTTATTTCAAGGTGAGAGGCTGAAAACCTCCAGTGGAGGTTTTTCTTGCTTTTTAATTTCAGGGCAAGAAGCTAAAAAGGTCCCCCGGACCTTTTTACTCCCAAAAATCATCAAAGACGGTGATGGGTAGGTGGCGTTTATGTTGTCCTTTGTGCCACCAGTTTTCGATAGTCGCTTGAGCTTCTGGGCTGATTGTTTTGCCTTCTAGGTAGTCATCAATCTCTTCATAAGTGACTCCGAGGGCTACTTCGTCAGCTAGACCTGGTTTATCTTCTTCTAGGTCTGCTGTTGGGATTTTTTCATAAAGGGCTGGGTCTGCACCAAGTTCCTTCAAGAGTTGTTTTCCTTGACGTTTATTGAGACGGTAAAGAGGGAGAATATCCGCACCACCATCACCAAACTTGGTAAAGAAACCTGTGATATTTTCCGCAGCATGGTCTGTTCCAATGACCGCTCCGCTATGGGAACCAGCAAGGGCATACTGAGCAATCATACGGCAACGAGCCTTGATATTGCCCTTGTTAAAGTCTGAAACAGAGCTACCTGTCGCTTCAACTGCGGCTGTCATGGCATCAGCTGATTCCTTGATATTCACAACCAAGCTGATATCTGGTTGGATGAAAACAAGAGCTTTTTGAGCATCTGCTTCATCAGCTTGCACTCCATGAGGCAGACGGACAGCGATAAATTTGTAGCTGTTATCGCCCGTTTCAGCTCGCAGTTCTTCCATAGCTAATTGAGCTAAACGTCCTGCTAAAGTCGAGTCCTGCCCTCCAGAAATCCCTAGTACAAAAGTTTTAAGGAAGGGGTGTTTTTTCAAGTATCTTTTTAAGAAATCAATGGAACGACGGATTTCTTCCTGAGCATCAATCACCGGTTTGACACCCAACTCTTGAATAATCGTTTCTTGCAAACTCATTCTTCTTCTCCTTCACCGAGGGCTTCCTTACGCATTTTGTCAATCAAGTCCATCTTGTCTTGCCATACATCACGCGCCAAATCCACTGGATAATGCTGTGGATTAAGCACGCGCTTGTACTCATCCCAAAGCTTGTCAAATTCCTTACGAGCATAATCCTGAATCTCAGTCAAGCTAGGCAGGTTGTAAATCAACTTTCCGTCTTTGAAGATATCCACCAAGAGAGGAACGGCATCAAAATTACGAACGGTCTTCTTGATGTAGGTATAAGTCGGATGGAACATCTTGATTTCTGTCATGTCACTCACATCAACACCATCATAAGTGATGTAGTCACCCTCTGACTTGCCTTTTTCACGACTGGTAATGCGCCACACCTGCTTCTTACCTGGTGTAGACACTTTTTCAGCATTATTTGACAGCTTGATGGTATTGCGCATGTTCCCATTTTCATCTTCGATGGCAACAATCTTATAAACTGCCCCAAGAGCTGGCTGGTCATAGGCTGTAATCAGCTTAGTTCCCACACCCCAGACATCAATCTTGGCCTTTTGCATCTTGAGGTTGAGGATGGTATTTTCGTCCAAATCATTAGAAGCATAAATCTTAGCCTCTGTAAATCCAGCCTCGTCCAGTTGCTGACGGACTTTCTTGGAAATGTAGGCAATATCCCCAGAGTCAATCCGCACACCCATAAAGTTAATCTGATCACCCAGCTCACGCGCCACCTGAATGGCAGCTGGCACACCGATGCGAAGAGTGTCGTAGGTATCCACAAGAAAGACGCAATTTTTGTGGGTCGCAGCATAAGCCTTGAAAGCTTCATAATCGTTACCATAAACCTGTACCAAGGCGTGGGCATGGGTCCCCAAAACAGGAATGTCAAAGAGTTTACCCGCACGCACGTTGCTGGTTCCATTGGCACCACCAATCACCGCTGCGCGTGTTCCCCAGATGGCCGCATCCATCTCTTGAGCCCGACGTGTCCCAAACTCCATCAAGGGTTCATCTTCTATAACCGAACGAATACGAGCTGCCTTTGTCGCCACCAAGGTCTGGTAGTTAACGATGTTCAAAAGAGCCGTTTCGACCAACTGACATTGGGCTAGAGGGCCTTCCACCTGCACAATCGGTTCATTAGCAAAAACCAAATCCCCTTCTTGGGCAGAACGAACGGTCAACTCCAACTTGAAATTGCGGAGATAGTCCAAGAATGCCCCATGATAACCAATCGACTCCAAATAGGCAATATCACTATCTGAAAAACGCAGGTCTTCAAGATAACTCACAATTCTTTCCAAACCTGCAAAAACAGCATAGCCATTCTTAAAAGGCTGTTGGCGGAAATACACCTCAAAAACCGCCTTCTTATTGTGAATCCCTTGGTCAAAGTAAACCTGCATCATGTTGATCTGGTACAAGTCCGTGTGCAATGTCAAACTATCATCTGGATACATACTTTTCCTACTTCCTTAGCTAGAAACCCATGAAAATTTTCAAGAACTTTCATGTATTCCAATAAATTAGTACTATTATATCACATTTTAGCTGGATTGAGAAAAGAGTAACAAGCTATTCTCCACTCTCCAGTTCATCCATGTCTTGTTCAAACTTTTTCTGAGCCCATTCGCCATAGCTCTTCAGACCAAGATTGCCGATAAAAACCCAAGGAAGGTAAATAACATAAGTAATTGCCCAAGCAGACAGGTATTTAACATTCAAAGGATTGTGCTGATAAATTTCTATGTTGAATTGATAATTCTGTAACATCAAAAGAGCCGTAATAGCCAAGGTTAGTAAAAAACAACCCAAAATCGTAAAATGAAAACGACTATAGTAGGTCACTCCCAGATAACGAGCACGATTGAAAAAGAAGAAAATTCCTACTATCAGAGTATAGACTAGAAAATTCGGATTAAAAATAGAGGGAGCTAATACAGCCACCAAATAGCTTAGAAGCACAAGCCCAATGAAGAGGGTAAAGGATTCCGCTCCAGCTTTATTGATTAGTTGTTCTTCTCTTTCGTCAAGTAATTGATAATGAATAAATTTATTTACCATCTTCTTCCTCCCAAAATAGTTGATCTAAGGTTTTCCCTAAACATCTGCAAATGGACTGGCAGAGCGAGAGACTGGGATTGTATTTCCCTGCCTCTATCAAACCAATAGTCTGGCGTGTCACACCAACAGCCTCTGCCAGTTGACCTTGAGTTAAATCAAGCTCAACCCGAGCTAATTTTAATTTTAAATTTTTAGCCACCTGCGTCCTCCTTATAGTTTTAATACTCATCTACTCTTAAAAAATCCAAAACTAACACAAGCTGTCAGCTATTTATTATAACCTCATTAATTAGCACTCCAATATTATCTTCAACCTAAAATCAGTATGTTGGATTGTTTGAAATAAACTTCCTAGTTTACTCTTTTATTTTTGTTTAGTATTAGCTTTAGTAGAATCTTTTAAACGAGTTTTTATTGCTTGTACTTCTTGTTTAGTTTAGTTGGTTTCATATTACTATTATATAATGCTTTTGGAAATGAGTCTAGTATAAGTCAAAAACGTGGTGAACAGCAAGAGAAGGAGCATACCAAGATGACTGATTTTTTGCTGGTTTTAAGTATGCAAAATAATACTAAACGAAACTAAAATGAATACTTCTTGCTTTTCTTGAGAGTGAAAAAGTACAATAAAATGATTGTAGTGATTACCACAAGATACTGACTAATAGACATCGTATTTGAAGCCACAAATACAGGTAAAGAATAAAAAGGAAGAAGTTCAATTGCTTTGATAAACAAATCATTACTAGTATTCATCATAATCGTATTTAATATATTAGGGATAAAGAGTAGTAAAGCAACTAAAATACCAAATATCAAGCCACTTTTCAATTTGTATAAATAGAAAATGTAAGATAATAGAAAATAAAATAGGACTAACAAAATTGTATTGACTACAATAGCTACTATAAAATCTAATCCTAAATCACCTGGAACACCCAATTTACATACGATGACTAGTAGCACAATGCCATTCAAAGCATAAATAATGGAAACTGAGATGGCATATAGAAAATTAGACAAGACGTAAATCATCCGATTTTTCTTTTGATTATAAAATAAACTGATCGTATTGTTAGAAAAATCCCTGCTAATAATTCGGTTAGCATGTATAACAGCCATTAACATACCGAGCATAGCATAAAAATTTGAAATATGCTTAATACCAAGTGATGTCCCTTGAGTCTTTAGAATAAAGAATGTAACCAGTATCGGCGGTATAAACGAGATAATCAATCCGAGATATATTACGCCTGATGAATATAAATCTCTTATATTTTCCTTAAGAAAATTCAATTTATTTAATTTCATGATTATAACCTTCCTTTATTTTGAACGATTTAGATAAATATCTTTAAGCGTCTCTTTTTTAGTTTCAAAATCAACTACTTTAATAGAGTTTTCGTTAAAAAATTTAAAAAGCTCACTACTTTGAATATTCCCAGACATAGTAATTTTCAGTCCCTCTTCCTGAACAATATCCCCAAATTCTTGTTTGGTAAGGAAAATGTCTTTATCTGTAGCTGATGAAAAAGCTATCTCAAACAAGCAATTATGTCTATCTTTTCCTACTTTTTGGAATGTCAAAAGCCCGTTCTCCAAGAAAAGGACCCTCTCACAAATTTCTTCAATATCTTCTAATTTATGACTCGATATTAAAATTCCCACATTTTCATGTAAAGCTAAGTTTTTTAGAACTGCTAAAACTATTTGTGATGATTCAATATCTAAACCATTAGTCGGTTCATCTAAAATCAATATATCAGGTTCCGTAACGAGAGTTAGAAGCAAAGCTAATTTTTGTTTTGTACCTAAAGAATAGGTCTTTACTTTTTTATTAATAGACTGAGTCAAATCTAACTCTTGGATCAAACTTCCAAATCTTTCTTTATTGTAGTCAACACCATATAAATTTGACAAATATTTTAAATTCTCTAAACCTGTTTTAGATAAAAATAATTTTGGTTCTTCGATTAAATACCCAACATTATCACTACTTATAATATTCCCTGAAGTCGGTTGATTATTCTGAACAAGAATTTTCATCAATGTACTCTTGCCAACTCCGTTTCTCCCTACTAGACCAACAATTTCACCCTTGATAAGTGCGAAATTTATATCTTTAAGAATGGTTGAATGACCATAATGCTTACTTACATTTATAACTTCCATTTTTTATTCCTCCATTAATATTCTTGGTTTTCTCTTTGATTCTCATTAATTTTAAAAAGTTGCGCTTCTTTTAAAAATATTATACCATATATCTGACTTAATGCAATATATAAATGTCATTTTGTAATATTTTATTAACAAAAAAACTCTCTATCATCTTACATGATAAAGAGTATTCGTTCTTATTTGATACTTAGCTAAGCTCCTCTTCAAAGGATAGAAGTCTAGGTCACAAATCCTTTTGGTAATAATATCTTTGCCCAATGTAGGGATAGTCTTGTAAAGTAAAGACTTCCTTGTAGCCATGCCTTTTATAAAAATCAGGAGCTTGAAACTGGTAAGTATTGACAAAAGCAAAACGACAGTTTCGATTCTTAGCTTCAGTTTCTGCTTGCTGCAATAGTTTTGAACCGATTCCTTGCCCTCGCAGTTCCTCTTTTACAAACAAATACTCAATTTCCAACCAATTTCCAAAAGTCTCTGCTATCAAACCTGCCAGGAGATTGCCCTTTTCATCTTCGACATAAAGATTAAGTGGCTCACTTTCAGCTTCTTCTCTTTTTGAACGGTTATAAAGACGAATCAGATTCCCTATTTCTTGTGATTTATGGGATTCCTTATTTTCCAATCTAAAGTACATCTAAACCTCCTTAAACACTGTTACAGCTTGATTATAGTCTTATTTCAATAGACTGTCAAACTAGCAAAAACTCACCAACCTGAGTTGATGAGTCCTTATACTCTTCGAAAATCAAATTCAAACCACGTCAGCTTCACCTTGCCGTACTCAAGTACAGCCTGCGGCTAGCTTCCTAGTTTGCTCTTTGATTTTCATTAAGTATTAATTTATTTTCTAAATTTCCACTGGCTATAAATCCCGAAACCGATAATCCAGATAGCTGAACCGATTGCTCCTACAAATGTAGACTCTTGTAAAAAGAGAGTTACAAAGACAAAGGCAAAGAAGAGCATGGTTAAGGGATTTAGGAAACGATAATGGGGCATGAGATAGCCGTCCGCCATAAAGTCCTGTGACTTGCGGTATTTAAGGTGAGCCACCATAATCAAGATATAAATGGCGATATAGACACCTGATGATGATGCCGTAATCAAGGCAAAGGCATCGGAAACACCTGGCAAGATGTTAATAAAGGCTGCTAGAGCAATCAAGATTGCTGAGGCAATGATGGCATTTTGTGGCACGTTGTGGCGAGAGAGAGTATCTGCCTTAATTGCTTTTAGGAAGCGATTTGGCGAATCATGGGCAATCTGATACAAATGACGACCTGTTGAGTATAGAGTTGAGTTAAGAGCAGATGCCGCTGATGTCAAAACGACGAAGTTAATCAAGGCTGCCGCCCACTTGACTCCTGCCAATTCAAACACTGTAACAAAGGGAGAATCAGCCGATGCAAGTTCACGCCACGGTATAATAGCCATAATGGCTAAGAGAGCACCTCCATAGAAAAAGGCGATACGCAAGGGAATTTCCTTAACGGCTTTTGGCAAGACCTGACGTGGATTTTTGGTTTCTGAAGTTGTTACCCCGATAAACTCAATCATGAGGTAGGCAAAGAAAACCATCTGGAAGGCCATGACAAAGTTCACTCCACCATTAGGGAAGAGGGAGAAATTATCGGCGATATTAGCCAAACTTGCTACTCCATGAGGTGTCTTAAAGCCTGTCAAGACCATAAAGACTCCTGTGGCAATCATAGCTAAAATAGCCACAATCTTGACCATAGCAAACCAAAACTCAACTTCCCCAAAGAGCTTCACCGCAATCAGATTGACCAAGGCTAGAATGGTCAAAAATCCAATCTCAATCATCCAACTTGGCCAGCTAGGAAACCAGAACTGAACATAGTGAGAGATAGCAGTGATTTCCGCCATACCGATAAAGACAACGGATAGCCAGTAAGACCAAACCGAGAAATAACCCCAGCCCTTACCCAAATGGCGCGTGATAAAGTTGATAAAGGTATGTTGCTCAGGGTCTTGGTAGAGCATTTCCCCAACTGCACGCATCATTAGGAACATGAAGGCCCCCGTAATCATATAAATTAGTACAATAGAAGGACCTGTTAGGCTGATAGATCGACCTGCTCCCAAAAAGAGTCCTGTTCCGATTGTTCCCGCAATGGCCATAACCTGCACGTGACGATTGGTCAGACCACGCTCCATCTTATTTTTTTTCTTCTTTGAACTCATAACGTCTCCAATTCAATTTAAAATGGAAAAAGGAGTGAGTGAAGCGCACTGCCTCCCCACTCCTTTTTTCTATTTTTAGGCTGTTTTTTCAACCTTCAAGATTTTTACATCATAGCTACCAACAGGTGTTTCAATGGTTGCTGTATCACCTGTTTTCTTACCAATCAAGGCTTGTCCAATTGGGCTTTCATTTGAAACTTTACCCGCAAAGGCATCTGCACCGGCTGAACCTACGATAATATAAACTTCTTCTTCGTCCTCACCAATTTCTTGGATAGTGACTGTTTTTCCAATCGCCACTTCATCATCGGCAACTGAGTCGCTATTGACGATTTCAGCATAACGGATTTTTGTTTCCAAGCTAGAGATTTGTCCTTCGACAAAAGCTTGTTCGTCCTTAGCTGCTTCATATTCACTGTTTTCAGAAAGGTCACCGTATGAACGGGCAATCTTAATGCGTTCTACCACTTCTGGTCGGCGGACCAATTTCAATTCTTCTAATTCTTTTTCAAGTTTTTCCTTTTCCGCTAGGGTCATAGGATATGTTTTTTCTGCCATTTTTCTCAACTTTCTTATTTAACTTTTAAAGCAAAATTATGTGGCGAACCACATAATTTTAGTTTGCACTGCTTGATTGGGATAATTTGCTGTTGATATGCTGTGCAACATTTTGATCATGTTCATCTTTAGTTGTTGCAAAGTAAACTTTTCCATCTTCAACATTGGCTACAAAGTACAAATATTCACTCTTTGTTTGGTTAACACTTGCTTCAATAGCATCAAGACTTGGACTATCAACTGGCCCAGGCATAAGACCTAAACGAGTATAGACGTTAAAAGGTGAATCAATATTTGTATCAATTCCAGCATCATCTGCTAAACTAATTTTCTGACCAAGTTTTCCTTGAGCATATAAAATCGCAATATTGCTTTGAAGTGGCATACCAAGGTTCAAACGGTTATAGAAGACACCAGCAATTTTTTTGCGATCTTCTGTCTGAGCACCTTCTTTTTCCACAAGGGATGCAATCGTCAACAATTCATTAACAGTCAAATTCTTGTCTTTAATCGCACTATAATGGTTTGATAAGGCCTTATCCATAGCAGACAGCATCTCATCAATCAAACTTTCAATAGTTGTACTTTCCTTGATAGAGTAGGTTGCTGGGAAAAGATATCCCTCCAAACGATAACGAACACCCGACTCTTTTGTTGGCAAGCTTCCAAGCAAGTTTGGATACTTAGCTACCTCTTGAGCAATAAAGGTTTCATCTTGAACTTTTGTCAAGAAGGCATCTGCCGTAAGAGCTTCCTTAAAATTACCTTCAAGTTGTCCCACTGCTTGTGCGATTTGATCAATCGTATAACCTTCTGGAATTGTCAAGTTCGCAAGAGATGGGGCCTGAGGTTCAGGTGTACCACCTTTTTGCAATTCTTTAATCAAATCATCCGTACTCATACTCTTCATCAAATTATAGTATCCTGATTTGAAATCAGAGTAATTTTTGTACTTAGCATACAAGCTGAAGATAATTCCATGTTTGACCAAACCAGATTTTTCCAAAGCATTCCCAATTTCTTGGACATTAGAACCTTCTGGAATTTGAACAGTAACATATTCCTTAGAATTCGCATCAATAGGTTTAAATGAATCTTGAATATAGACATAGCCAAAATAGCCACCAAGAGCAACAACTACCAAGAATAACAGGAAGCCAACAAGACATCCTTTCCCTTTTGGCTTCTTCTTAGCAGTTGATTTTGTAGCTTCGCGACGACTACGTCTCGGAGCACTAGCTAGGCTGTCTGTTAATTCAGCTGACTCAGATAGCTCATTATCCTGTGCAGGAGTACTAACTTCTTTCTGCTGTTTACTTGTTTTATACGACACCGCAACCTTTGTTGGAATCTCGTTAAATTCTTTTTCTTCGTTAAGCTTTACAGGTTCTACTTTCGGTTGAACTGGTTCAAAAATAGGTTCTACAGGTTCAACTACAGGCTCAGTAGCCGCTTCAATTTTAGATTCTGCAACTTCTTCATTTGCTGCAATTTCATCCGAAATATCATTTGAACGTGACGGAACACTAGGAGCGTTCTTTAATATTTGATCCACAACAGAGAGAGAATTAGCCATCAACTCTTCTGCTGAAGGTTCGTTGTCCTGAGTTGAAGGAACTACTGAATTTTCTGGAGACGAAGGAGTTTCAAAACTTGTAATCTCGTTTTCTTGCTCACTTCTATCTTGTTTTTTTACTCTCTCTAAATCACGTAAAATCTGCTCTTTAAAGCTTAATTTTTCTTCTTTTGGATTTTCACTCAAAAGATTTACCTCCTTGTTGACAGTCCATAATATTATATCTTAAAAACGAAAGAAAAGCAACCTAGCATGCTTTTCTAGCTTATTTTTTAGATTCCCAGATCATATCATACCATGTTTCCCCTGCAAAGGTTGACTGGGACAGGCCTTCATTAACAAATCCTTGTTTTTCATAGTAGGCGATGAGATAGTCATGACAGGTTAGATTAATGCCTTCTCTTTCGTGTTCAAGAGCCAACTCTTTCAAGGCTGTTAGTAATTTCTGACCAAGTCCAAGGCCCTGTGCCTCCTTGGCAATAGAAAGACAGGTCACAGAGATATAGCCACCAGGCTCATGACTATAATCTTCTATCTCTTCTGTAAAAGACTGATCTTGCAGATGGTGGTGTGGTCCAACTGGCCCTTCTATATACCCCATGATTCTGCCTTCTTTTTCTGCAACCAGAAACGAGGTCTGAATTTCTCGCAAATGCGCCTTAAAAACAGAGCGAGGAATGACTTCTTCGATCGAAAAATTTTCTAGTTCAATCTCAACGATACGATCTAAATCTTCTAATCTTGCTTTCCTAATTTCCATTGTGCCTCCTAAAAAAAGAGATTAAACCAAATCATACTAAAAACTTGACTAGCTGCATAAAGCGAATCTGTCTCTTCTTCATCAATAAAACCGTTCATTTCAAAATAGGAAAGCAACTCATCTGGACTCTTCAAACGAATAGCTTTGTAATCCAGCTCAACTGCCACATCTTTCAAAGCCGCAAGAAGAAGCGTTCCCAAGCCCTGTCTCTGATGGTCAGACTCAATGACTAAAGAATGTATTTCTAGACATTTCGGATTGTGTGGGTAAGGACCACCTAGAACATAGCCCAGAAGCTGATTTTCATCCTTAGCTAGAAGAAAGGTATCCGCATACTTACGAATACTTTCTTCTAAAATATGGGAAGGTTGCTGATTTTTAGCTGGAAAAGATAAGGCCTGAAGTGCCTCTATCTCAGTCAAATCAGACTTACTTGCCTGAATGATCTTAATTGGAATTTCCATGAAAACTTCCTATTGAACATTGCTTGTCAAGTCAGACAAGAGACGCTCGAATGAATATTCATAGGTTTGGATATCTCCTGCTCCCATAAAGACATAGACAGCATTGTCATGGTCTAGGAGTGGAGAAACATTTTCAACAGTGATAACTTGGTGTTTCTTATTGATTTTATTGGCTAGGTCTTCTACCTTAACATCACCATGGTCTACTTCACGAGCAGATCCATAAATTTGGGCTAGATAAACAGCATCCGCTTGGTTCAAAGCGTGGGCAAATTCGTCCAACAAGGCAATGGTTCTTGTAAAAGTATGCGGTTGGAAGACTGCAACAATTTCCTTGCTTGGGTATTTCTGACGAGCTGCATCCAAGGTTGCAATGATTTCTGTTGGATGGTGGGCAAAGTCATCGATAATCACCGTGTCATTGACAATTTTCTCAGTGAAACGACGCTTAACACCGGCAAATGTTTTCAAGTGTTCACGCACCAAGTTCAAATCAAATCCTGCTGTGTAAAGAAGACCAATAACAGCTGTCGCATTCATGATATTGTGACGACCAAAGGTTGGAATGTGGAATTGCCCTAATTCTTGACCACGGAAATGAACTGTGAAGGTTGAACCAGTTGTTGAACGAAGAAGATCACTAGCGACAAAGTCATTACCTTCTGCTTCAAAACCATAATAATAAATCGGAGCATCAGACGTAATCTTACGCAATTCAGCATCTTCACCGTAGATAAACAAACCTTTGGTAATTTGTTTAGCATAGTCGTTAAAGGCATTGAAAACATCCTCTAGACTTGTGAAATAGTCTGGATGGTCAAAGTCAATGTTGGTGATAATAGAGTATTCTGGGTGGTAAGGCATGAAGTGACGCTCATATTCGTCAGATTCAAAGACAAAATATTTGGCATTGGCTGAACCACGACCAGTCCCGTCTCCAATCAAGAAGCTAGTATCTGTAATGTGAGACAAGACATGAGATAACATACCTGTCGTTGAAGTTTTTCCATGCGCTCCTGCTACTCCCATGCTAACAAAATCACGCATAAAGCTACCTAGGAACTCATGGTAACGTTTGTAGCTAATGCCATTTTGATCCGCATAAGCAATTTCGACGTTGTTATCTGGACGAAAGGCATTTCCAGCGATAATTTCCATATCACCGTCTAGATTCTTTTCATCAAAAGGAAGAATGGTAATCCCTGCCTGCTCAAGACCACGTTGAGTAAAGTAGTACTTTTCAACATCTGATCCCTGTACCTTATGCCCCATTTGGTGCAACATCAAGGCCAAGGCACTCATCCCTGATCCCTTAATTCCGATAAAATGATATGTCTTTGACATGTTTTCTCCCCTATTCCGTAATTCTTGTCAGATTCAACTCTTGGGCAACCTGACGTTCTTGTTCTTTTTGTTGATTCTTTTTATTGTAGATTTGGCTCTTCTTTAGAAAATCATAGTTGTTTTTCTTTGGGCCTGAAGTTTCTTTTGTCCCAGCTTGAGTCGAAATATTGCTCACTTCTTCCGCCAAAATGTAATGAGACTGGGTCATTTTTTGACTATATTTGACAAATTCACCAGGATTTTCCTTTTGGAAAGGCGCGGTAGGTTGATTGCCCTTTCTAACTAGACTTGGCTGAGAATGGCGTCTTGTAGGAGTGATGTCCTTAGTAAGATAGCTTGCCGAGCGTTTCTTTTTCAAATCCGCACGCGCTTCTTCACGCGCCACCTCCGCATAGCTCTTTCCTTCTTTTTTAACCCCTAACCCAGCCTTCTTAGATTTCTCTACTGGCTTTTCAATCGGTTTTGCTGGTTTTTCTTCAGTAATAGGGCCCCACTCCAGATAATTCTTATCACGGTATTCTCCCTTGATATTACTGATAAAGTCAGATTCATCATAGAGGTCCATAACCGGCATCTCAGTCAACATGATCTCATCATCTGACACCAATGGAAATCGTTCTTCTCTCATTTTCTATTTCCTTTCAACACTTCATTATAGCGTATTGTCTTGATTTTTCAAGTGCTGGCTTCAGAAATTCCCAAAATTTCTCTAATTTCTGCTAGGGTCAGACTACCACGTGACTCTGTGCCGTCCAATACTTGTGACACCAGATGTTTCTTTTGTTCTTGGAGTTCCTGGATTTTTTCTTCAATGGTTCCCTTGGTCACCAAGCGATAAACCTCAACCGTTTCTTCCTGACCCATCCGATGGGCACGGCCAATAGCTTGCGCCTCCACCGCAGGATTCCACCAAAGGTCAACCAAGATCACTGTATCAGCACCTGTCAGGTTCAGACCGACACCACCAGCCTTAAGGGAAATCAGAAAGGCATCTCTTTCCCCTTGGTTAAAGGCTTTGGTCATGTCTTGTCTTTCCTTGGCTGGGGTTGAACCCGTAATTTTAAAGGAAGTCAAGCCCAAGTCTGGCAGTTCTTGTTCAATTTTCTCCAACATTCCCTTGAACTGCGAGAAAATCAAGACACGGTGTCCACCGTCTGCTACCTGTACCAGCAGATCTCGAAGACTATCCAGTTTGCCACTTGCTCCCTGATAATCTTCCATAAAGAGGGCAGGGGTGTCACAGATTTGACGCAAGCGCATCAAACCAGATAAGATTTCCACACGACTTCGCTGAAATTCCTGATCTGACACTTGAGCCAGACGGTCCCGCATCTGTTGCAACTGGGCTAGGTAGATAGCCTTTTGCTGGTCTTCCAGTTCATTCTTATAAACTACTTCAATCAGGTCTGGCAATTCAGTCAGAACTTCTTCTTTCTTGCGTCGCATAACGAAAGGCTTGATAAACTGAGCCACTCGCTCAGCTGGTAATTTCATAAATTCTTTCTTACTTGGCAAAAGTCCTGGCATGACGATTTGGAAAATAGACCACAGCTCACCTAGGTGATTTTCAATAGGAGTTCCTGACAGGGCAAAGACCGACGGCACCACAAACTCTCTCAAGGTCTGGGCAATCTTGGTCTGGGCGTTTTTCATGACCTGGGCCTCATCTAAGAAAAGAAAGTCAAAGGACATCCCCTGATAAAGCTCACTGTCCTGACGGAAGGTGGCATAGCTCGTTACATAGATTTGATGGCTCTCAGCAAGAATCTCTTCACGACTAGCTTTCAAACCATGAACAACAGCCACATCCAACTGTGGGGCAAATTTCTGAAACTCATCTGCCCAGTTGTAGATCAAACCAGATGGAGCTAAAATCAAAACCCGACTTTCTTTTGTCACTTGACTGGTCAAAAAAGCAATGGTCTGCAGGGTTTTACCAAGTCCCATATCATCAGCCAAAATCCCACCAAAACCATAATGATGGAGCATTTGTAGCCAGCCGATTCCCTTTTCCTGATAATCACGCAAGTCAGCCTTAACCTGAGTTGCTTGTCGTGGGAAGTCCTCTGGATGCGTCAAATCCTGGGCCAAATTCTGGAATTCTTGTGAAAAAGAAATGCGGTCTCGCCCTTCAAAAAGATGAGCTAAACTGTAGGCTAAGGATTTCCGAGCTTGTAAGGAGCCATCTTTTAGTTCAAATTGTCCTAGTTCCTGTAGATTTTGGCGAATTTTCTTGGTTTCTTCATCGAAAAAGTAGACTTGGTTAGACGAATCAATGTAAAAATCCTTGTTGGCGACCAAGGCTTGCATGGCTTGGTCAATTTCTTCTTGGGCAATGTCTTGAAAATCAAACTGGATTTCCAAGAGACCTCCCTTAGAAGCAATCTCCACTTGAGGGCTTGCTAGGCTATAAAGCTCTTCTAGCTTATCTGATAGGTCAACATTCCCGAGTTTTTCAAAGACTGGAATGATTTCGTGGAAGAAATGATAAACAGACTCCGCTTTTAAGGCCTGGCGCCAAGATTGAAAGTCCGCTTCAAAACCAGCTGCCAAACAGACTTGGAAAATTCTTTCTTCTAAGTCAGCATCACTCGAAAATGGTAATTCTTCTAGCTCTTGTCGGCTAGATACCTGTCTATTACCATAATCAAACTGAATTTCTAAACGAATCCGATTATCCTCTTCCCTATCAAAGTAAAAAGAGGGCGCAAAGGATTTGATTTGTAAGCGTTCTGGAGCTGAAACGGTGCCCATCTGACTAAAAAGAGTTAAGCAAGAAGCCAACTTATCTCGGTCACTGCTATCAAATTGCAGATATTTCTTTCCATGCTGATCCAAAGGCAGCGCTTTAATTTCCTGGAGAAGACGCGTCTGCTGGTCTGTTAGAAAATAAATCTGTCCTTTATGAAACAGCACAGCTCCCTGATAAAAGACATTGATCCTGGGGCTCTCGCTGATTTCCATTTCAAAATAGTCAGAGTATTCTGTTACTGTAAAGGCAAATAGATTAGCATCCGCATTCATATCCTGAAAGAGCAGGGTTTGGTAACTATCTACTTGATGGTCAAATTGAAAATGGGGCAAGGTCATCAATAAATTCACACCCTGCTCAAAAAAGGTCAGAGGGAAAAAGAGATGCCGACCTTGGTTTTGGAAAAAGAGGTCTGGAGTCAATCCTTCATCCGTTAATCCGCGCAAGAAAGTAATAAGTTCTTGACTGGCCTCATTAAAGGCTTCCCAAGACAGAGACTCCTCATAAGTTTTTCCAATCATATAAGGTTTTCTCTTCTCAACAACTCGTAAAAAGAGAGGAATATCCCGAATGACATAGTATTTTTGACTATTGATTTGCCCGATTCTCAGGGTCCACAAGATATGATTAGTTCCTGCTTCCACTTGTCCCACAGCCGACAACTCATAGGAGCGGTCTGATTTTGGAGATAAGATTCGGTCCAAAAATTTGCCGCCCAAGGTCACCTTGGTTTCAACGGCCTCTTTTTCTTCATGACCTTCTTCCAGACTCTGCAAGATTTCCTGGCCACGCTCATCATTTTTCAGAAAATGCTCCAGCGCCGCCAAATGCACACAGTAGCCCCTCTTTTGGAAAAAATCGCAAGCACAAAAAACCAAATCATCCTCTAGACTATAGCGCAGTTCTTCTTCTGCAACGCGAGCATAGAGCCGATTATTCTTTTCCTTGATGATGTCAACTTTACCAGTTTCATAGAGGGCAACGCCTTCGATACGGACTTTCCCCGGAATCAATTTAGCCATATTTCTACCTTTACCTTATCTTTTTATTATACCATATTTTCACTTATGAAAATAGCCTTCTAGAAAGACTTTTCTCCTAGAAGGCTGGATTTTTAAAGTTTGGCAAAAGTCGTCACAATCCGCTGACAAACTTCTTGCAGTAGAGATTTGGGCATGGCAACATTGAGGCGGGCATGAAGACTCCCTTCCTCCCCAAAATCTAAACCACGGTTAAGGATAACCTTGGCTTCATTTCTCAACAGCTCTTGCAATCTTTCATCAGTCAGGTCATAGGCTGAAAAATCAAGCCAAATCAAGTAGGTTCCTTGCGGTTTCATAACCTTGATTTTAGTCTCTTTTCCAAATAGTTCCACTACATAATTGATGTGGTCTTCAAATACTTGCTTGAGTTCCTCTAGCCAATCCTTCCCATAGCGATAGGCAGCTTCTGTCGCCAAATAACCCAAGCCTGAAATTTCATGCTGATTGTTGGCCAACTGGCGTTTCTGGTAAGCCAATCTCAACTTAGGACTTTCAATGACTGCATAGGAATTTTTTGTCCCAGCTATGTTAAAGGTTTTAGTGGCACTGCTCAAGACGATCGCAAAATCTTTAAAGGCTGGATTGATGGTATTAAAAGAATGGTGTTTGTGACCAAAGAGGGCCAAATCTTGGTGAATCTCGTCCGAAACCAGCAAAATACCGTGTTTCTGGCAGAGTTGACCAATCTTCTCCAACACTTCCTTTTCCCACACACGTCCACCAGGGTTGTGAGGGTTGCAGAGGATATAGAGTTTGACATCCTCTTCCACCAAATCCTTCTCCAGTTGGTCAAAATCAATCTCAAACAGACCATCCTTTTCCACCAAGGAATTGGTAATCAATCTACGATTGTTCAACTTGACACTGCGAGCAAAAGGTGGATAGACAGGCGTGTTAATCAAAACCGCCTCACCTTCTTGCGTAAAGGCTTGAATAGCTGTTGAGATGGCTGGTACCACACCCTCGATAAAGACAAGGGCCTCTTTGTCAAAGTGGTAACCGTGTTGTGTAGCTTCCCACTTTTGAACTTCCTTAATTAACTCTTCACTGGCATAGGTATAGCCATAAACCAGTTGATCAGCGTAAGTCTGCACGGCTTGGCGGATTTCAGGCAAGACAACAAAGTCCATATCTGCTATCCAAGCTGGTAGGACTTCGCTATCTGTTTCCGCCTCTTTCCATTTATAGGTATGGTGCCCTAAGCGATTGGGCAGGCTTGTAAAATCATATTTTCCCATCTTTATCTTATCCTTCCAAGGCTTGGCGCAAATCTGCAATCAAATCTCTAGCATCTTCAATCCCAATTGACAAGCGCAAAAGGTCATCTGTCAAACCATAAGAATGGCGCACTTCTGCTGGAATATCAGCATGAGTTTGAGTCGTTGGATAAGTAATGAGACTTTCCACCCCACCCAAACTTTCCGCAAAAGAGAAGACCTTGAGGCTGTTCAAAATATGCGGAATGCGTGTTTCATCTGTTACTTTAAAGGAAATCATCCCTCCACGCCCAGTATAGAGAACTTCCTTAACCGCTGGAGAATCCTTCAAAAAGGCAACCACTTCTTGGGCATTTGCTGTTGAACGCTCCATACGAAGAGACAAGGTCTTAAGACCACGAATCAATTGATAGCTGTCAAACGGTGACAAAACTGCCCCTGTCGTATTGAGATTGTAGAAGAGTTTTTCGTATAGTTCTAAACTATTGGTCACAACCACACCAGCCAAGACATCATTGTGCCCTGCCAGATACTTGGTTGCTGAATGAAGAACGATATCCGCTCCATCTTCAATCGGACGTTGGTAGATAGGGCTATAGAAAGTATTGTCCACCACCACTTTGGCACCCTTAGCATGAGCCAATTTGGATAGTTTTTCAATATCAAATTCCAACATCAAGGGATTAGTTGGTGTTTCGATATAGAGAACATCCACATCCTTTTCCAACTCGGCAATCAACTCTTCTTCTGTATTGGCATAGGTAAACTGGAAACGACCTTCCTGCTCCACTTGGTTGAACCAGCGAAAAGAACCACCGTAAAGGTCACGGACAGCCAAGACCTTACTACCTACCGGAAAGACGCTAAAGGCCAATACAATAGCTGACATCCCCGAGCTAGTGGCTAGGGCATAGTCTGCTGACTCAATAGCTGCCAAGACTTCTTCAGCCTTACTACGAGTTGGGTTTTTGGTACGTGTATAGTCAAATCCAGTAGATTGACCAAACTCTGGATGCTGATAAGTAGTTGAAAAATGAAGCGGTGTCACCAATGCACCTGTCGCTTCATCTGACTTGATACCCGCCTGGGCTAAAATTGTGTTGATGTGTAATTCCTTGCTCATACAATACCTCCAAATCTATAGTAACTATTGTACCACTTATTTGCATCAACTCATTTTCTTCTTTTCAAGAGCTAGTTATAGTTTCAAACTATATAAAAAACGACAGTTTCCTTTGAAACCATCGTTTTTCTTGAAAAATCCTTATTTGACATGTTTTGCCAATTCTTCTTGGGCTTTTTTATTGGATTCTTCTTTTTCTTTCAGCCATTTTTCTTTAGCTTTTTCATATTCGTCTTTTGTGACTGTCTTATCTTGTACTTTGAGGTATTTATATGATTCAATACCTTTATTACCAGCTTGTGAGAATGGTTCTGAGAAAGGAACTGTTTTTCTCAACACTGGTGTTCCACCCAGGGAAACGTTTGGAATGGCTAGAGAGCTATCTACCAACCAAGCTTGGATTTCAGCATACTTTTCATAGCGTTTTGCAATATCTTGTTCCTTGTTAGCTTCTTCCAGCATTTGAGTATAAACATCCAGCCCAACAGCCTTAGCCTTGTCATTGGCTTCACCTGGCTCTAAACCTAGATTTTGCAGAACACCACCACTATTAGTATTAAAAATATCGAGATAGGTTGAAGGATCTTGGTAATCAGGACCCCAACCACTGTTGTAAAGATCATAATCCTTCTGAGCTGCTGTCTGAGCCAAATAGCTTGTATTGTCATAATCTTCAGTAGTGAGTTGTTGAATATCAATTACAACGTTCTCTGCACCTAAGGCTGCTTCAATAGATTGCTTCATAGAATTTGCCTCTTGAACACCCTTTTTAACAGCTTGGTCAACTGTCATGTCCAAGTGGATAGGGAATTGGACTCCTTTGGATTGGAGTTCTTTCTTAGCCTCTGCAAATTTGGCTTTGGCTTTTTCAGCATTGTAGTATGGATCTTGGGCATCCGCAAAGTTGATTCCTTGCCATTCCTTACCATAGTTGACCATTTTAGAGGCTACTACTTCACCAAAGTCTTTGCCGTTGATGGTTACAAAATTAGGAGGAACGACTAGGTTACGCAAAATCTTAGTTGCTCCGTCTTCCCCTTGAGATTGAGCCCCGTAAGCTGTACGGTCATAGGCAAAGTTAATGGCTTGACGGAAGTTTTTGTTAAGAACTGCTTCCTGAGTCGATTTCTTTTCAGCATCACTTTTCTTGGAAGTAAATTTATAAGATTTTCTATCCAGGTTAAAGTTTAAGAAGTAAGAAGTAGGCTCTTGCAATTTATAGATGATATTATCTTTGTTCTTCTCTTTAATTCCTTCAAAACTTGAACTGTTCGGATAGAGACGAGCGTAGCTATAAGCCCCCTCGACAAAGTTACGAGCCAGTGCATCTTGGTCACTACCATCATAATAGGCCAATTTCACATCATCTACAAAGACATTTTTAGCATCCCAGTAGTTTGGATTTTTCTTGAATTCGATGACAGATTTTGAAACAAAGGATTTCATCAAGAAAGGTCCATTGTACAAAATGCTAGATGGGTCTACCTTCCCAAAATCATCCCCTTTTGATTTCAAGAAATCTGCATTGACTGGGAAGAGAATGGTTGATGTTGTTTTTGAGTTCCAGTAAGATTCTGGTCGTGTTAAGGTATATTGAACCGTTTGGTCGTCAAGAGCCTTAACTCCGACAGTTGAAAAGTCTGTTGTTTTACCAGTGATATAGTCATCTAAACCTGCAACGGATTCTTGCACCAAGTACAAGGCTTCTGATTTTTTATCAGCCGCATATTTCAACCCAGTGACAAAATCTTGCGCAGTTACTGGAGCATATTCATCTCCATCTGCAGTATACCATTTAGCATCTTTACGAAGTTTATAGGTATAGGTCAAACCATCTTTAGAAACACTCCAATCCTCTGCCAAGGATGGTATATAGTTCCCATACTGGTCATTTTCCATGAGACCATCTACTAGATTAGTCACAATATCATTAGTTGTTGCACGGTTTTCTGCTAGATAGTTCAAACTAGATGGATCACTAGTATAAACATAGTTATATGCTTTTGACGCTGTGCTAGAATTCCCACACGCGCTTAATAAAATACCTGCACTCAACACGACACCTGCAAGTGCTGCATACTTGGCTTTAGACTTTTTCATCTCCAGAACCTCCTGATTTAAATATTTGTCTTATTATACAACTCGAGTTTTATTTAGTCAATAGTTTTTTGAGTAAAATTTAAGAAAAATAAAATTTCTATCTACAAACTTTAGCTGTTATTCCACAAATTAATTAAAAAGAGAATAATCTAAGCATTTCATGATAGAAATGTTCAAATTATCCCTTTTATTTATAAATATTTTTTAAGTTAACTTTAATTTGATTCGTAAGCGATCTGCTTGGGCTTTTCCAATTACCTTATCCAACAAACGGGTACGGAGGCTCATGATTCCATAAACACCTCCACCCATGGCACCGACAAGAGCTACATAAAGGAAGCTCCACAAACGTCCACTTGGTTGGAAGACAAATCCTAAAATCCACTGCAATGTCCCAACTACTAGAAACATGAAAAGAGTTAACAAACTGATTAAAATGGTTCGCTTCAAAATCACCTTGCGCTTGACACCTGTTACTTTACAAATGTCCCGATACATCAAAACATTAGGAATAATGAGACCGATGGTTGTTGAAATCAAAGGTCCGTAACTGTGGAACAGAGCGATGGTTGGAAGTTGCAAGACCAACTTTGCAATGGAACCATAGATAAAATAGAGAACCGCCTTGCGATTGCGAAACATAGCCTGAAGCATGGGAGACAAGACCATGTACAAACCTAAGATAGTAGACTGCAAAACTGCAAAGACAAACAAGCCCATAGCCAAACTATCTGGCTTACCATAGAAGACTGTATAAAGAGGTTCTCCGACCATGACCACTCCAACCGTTGCTGGTAGCAAGAATAGGAAAAGCATGGTAATGCTGTCCTGAACCAGACGAGAAGCTGCCTTCAAATCCCCCTTGACATAGTTTTCAGTCAAAAGTGGCAAGCCGACACTTCCAATCGAAACCCCAACAGAAATCAAAATCATAGTGATTTTATTAGGATTGGCTGAGAAATAAGAAAACATGACAACCAAATCTTCATTACTATAGTTGGTAAACCAGCTCATACTATTGATGAAGGTCATCTGGTCCAGAATCTGGAACAGCTGGATGGCAGACCCTGTCAGGATAAAAGGAATGGCTTCCTTAATGGTATCAACCAATAGACGCTTACTATTAATCTTATCCCCTGTTTCAAGGACTTTTTTGAGTAAGCCTTCTTGAGCAAGGAAATAAATCAAAACTGCAAAACTGGCCACCATGCCGACAAAGGCAGCAAAGGTGGATTGGGTAACCGCTGCCAGATAATCTCCTGAACTGAGCTTCATAATGATAAAGGTTGCTAAGAGCATCCAGATAACACGAATGACCTGCTCAGCGATTTGGCTCATGGCATAAGGTTTCAGGTTATTCATCCCTTGGAAGAAACCTCGGATAACACTCATAGACGGGAAAATCAAAACCGCCCAAGACAAACTCTGCATGATTGGGATCAGGTCTTTCCCCACACCCGATAAGTCTGCTAGCCAAGGAGCAAAGAGATACAAGACTAGAGCAAAGACCAGACCTAGTCCCGTCATAAAGCCTAAAAAGCTCCGAATCAGGGCAAAACTGTGCTCTTCTTCTCGCATGGTATTGTACTTGGCCACTTGCTTGGCCACTGCAACTGGAATACCCGCTGTTGAAATCAGCAAGAACCAAGCATAGATATTATAGCCCATTGTAAAGAGACCATTGGCCGTAGCTGCATAAGATCCCATCCAGATGTACCAGGGGATAATATAAATAGCCCCGAGTAGGCGACTGATAAAGTTACTAGCCGTTAGCCAAGCAGTCCCCCGTAACATCTGGGCCTGCTGGTGATTGTTTTCGTTAGACATAGATTCCTCATTTTATTTTATACTCAATGAAAATCAAAGAGCAAACTAGAAAGCTAGCCGCAGGCTGTACTTGAGTACGGCAAGGCGAAGCTGACGTGGTTTGAATTTGATTTTCGAAGAGTTTTAATCACTAGGAAAAATTCCTCATCTCCCATTATAAACTTTTCCTTGTCACTTGTAAATTTACGACTTTCGGTTTACAATAGAAAGTATGATTAAGATTGAAACCGTATTAGATATTTTAAAGAAAGATGGTCTCTTCCGCGAGATTATCGACCAAGGACACTACCACTACAACTATAGCGATGTCGTGTTTGACACTATCTGCTATGACAGCCGCAAGGCTAAAGAAAAGAGCCTCTTTTTCGTCAAGGGTGCTGCCTTTAAGAAGGAATTTCTGCTTTCAGCCATCTCACAAGGCCTCGGTTGGTATGTGGCTGAAGAAGACTATGAGGTTGGTATTCCTGCTATTATCGTCAGTGATATCAAGAAAGCCATGAGTTTGGTAGCTATGGAATTTTATGGCAATCCACAGGAAAAACTCAAACTCCTTGCCTTTACTGGTACTAAGGGTAAGACAACAGCAGCCTATTTCGCTTATAACATCTTATCTCAAGGGCACCGACCGGCTATGCTCTCAACCATGAATACAACTCTAGACGGCAAGACTTTCTTTAAGTCTGCATTGACAACCCCTGAGAGTATCGACCTCTTTGACATGATGAATCAAGCTGTGCAAAATGACCGTACCCACCTCATCATGGAGGTATCCAGTCAAGCTTATCTAGTCAAACGTGTCTATGGTCTAACCTTTGATGTGGGAGTTTTCCTCAATATCAGCCCAGATCATATCGGCCCTATTGAACATCCTAGCTTTGAAGACTACTTCTACCACAAACGTCTCTTGATGGAAAATAGCCGAGCAGTCATCATTAACAGTGACATGGACCACTTTTCTGTGCTGAAAGAACAAGTGGCAGATCAAGACCATGACTTCTATGGTAGTCAGTCTGATAACCAAATCGAGAATTCCAAAGCCTTTAGCTTTTCAGCTACAGGTAAACTCGCTGGTGATTATGATATCCAACTGATTGGCCACTTCAACCAAGAAAATGCAGTTGCTGCCGGACTTGCTTGTCTTCGTCTCGGAGCTAGTCTTGAGGACATCAAAAAAGGAATCGCGGCAACTCGCGTTCCTGGTCGTATGGAAGTCCTGACTCAGAAAAACGGCGCTAAGGTCTTCATCGACTATGCCCACAATGGTGACAGTCTCAAAAAACTAATCAATGTTGTTGAAACTCATCAAACAGGAAAGATTGCTCTGGTCTTAGGCTCTACAGGAAACAAGGGAGAAAGCCGTCGTAAGGACTTTGGTCTCCTCCTCAATCAACACCCTGAAATTCAAGTCTTTCTGACTGCTGATGACCCCAACTATGAAGACCCAATGGCCATTGCAGATGAAATTAGTAGCTATATCAACCATCCTGTTGAAAAAATTGCAGATCGCCAAGAAGCCATCAAAGCGGCCATGGCTATCACAAATCAAGAATTAGATGCGGTTATTATTGCTGGTAAGGGAGCAGATTGCTACCAAATCGTTCAGGGCAAGAAAGAAGCCTATCCAGGAGATGCGGCTGTCGCAGAAAATTATTTATAAGATGATAAAAAATCAAGGGAAATGAAACCCTTGATTTTTTTTATCTTTATTTAAAAGCGTTTTTCAAACCTTCAACGGCACCTTCTACAGCACCTTTAGCATCTTCAACTACTTCTTTTGCCTTAGCAACTGTCTTTTCTACAGCGCCTTCTGCTTCAGTCTTGCTATCTCCAGTAACTTTACCAAATCCTTCTTTGATAGCGCCTGTTGCTTGTTCCAATTTGTTTTCAAGTGACATATGATTGTCTCCTTTAGTTTTATTCCGATATGTGTTACCGGTTACATATAGTTTATACCGAATACCAAGGAAAGTCAAACAATGTGCTCAGGATAAAAAATCAGAACAAGTAGAAAGTTAATCTCTCCTTATCAAAATCGACGGCCAACTCATACTTTCCATCTTCATTTTGGAAAAGATAGCCTAGGACTACTAAACTGTCCACAAAAATATCACGACGTTTCTGCATCAGTTGATCTTTTTTTAGAAATTTTAGCAAAAAAGTAGTCATGTATTTGAGAGCATACTCAGGATTAACATCTCCCAAAATGTCGTAAAGCTCCTGCTGTTTTTCCGTCAAAGGATACTGATGTTTGACCTTGTAGAAATAATTGGACAAGGTCATTTTTGTTCGCGCAAAGTCCGTCTGTTCAACTAAAATAGCTGCATTGGTTTGATTTCGTAATTCTGTCTCAAAACTCTGCTCTAGCAAAGCTTGATAGACCGGACTATCTTCGCTGACAAAAATCTCTTGATCCAGTTCGAGACTATCGAGTGATTCAAGCGTAGGAAGACTAAGGTAATAGCGCTTATTTTCCCGACGAATCAAGCCTGCCTTTATATACTCCTCCATGAGTTTATCAACTGCTACATCTGGAAATTGAGCCTTAATTTCCCGTAGAATCACATCCTCATGCTGGTCCAGATAGCGGATTAATTCTCCAAAAAATGGCTGTCTCGTCAAACGAGATGGATTAAAAATCTGAATCATGAAGATTCCTTTCTTTACATTCTAACAGAGGCGATGCTGCCAACTGACTGGGATTGGTCCCCGGCTGGTTCAGAGGAACAGGCAGACCTAGTTCTCTGTAATACTCTCTCCAAAAATCACTAATCTCCTGCTTCCCATCTCCAAACTTCATGGGAATGGTCTCAAAAATGGGGAGGATTTCTGCCATATACTGGGAACAATAGAAACCCTCACCATCTGGATAGAAAGAAGCATTGTAGGGCGCTCCAAGATGTTTACAAGCTTTTTCCTTCACTGACTGGATATCCATTTCTGGGTAGACATAGAGGTCGTACAAATGATTGGACTCAAAGAAGTCTACAGGTTCCTGACAGATCACACCAGCCTGCCCACTAGCATGATAAATCATCCCATCCAAATAGATAGCAACATGATTATAGTTGCCTGTGGAAGTCTGGATGGCCTGCCCCATATCTGACCCATTTCTCACAAAAATCAAATCACCATTATCTAACATGCTTCACTCCTAGAAAAAAAGGAGCCGAAACTCCTTTCGATATAAGGCAAACTAGCCTTTCCTGATTTGAATTGACACCCAAAATCTTAAGCATTGAAGCTTTCAGTCAATTGAGGTACCACTTGTTTCTTACGTGAAACGGCACCAGCAAGGAAGGCGTGGTTGTCTACAAGTTTAAAGTTGAAAGCTACTTCAACCTTGTCCATGTTAGCACCAAGTGCTAGGATTTCTGAGTTTGAGTTGACGATATCTGTAATCATCAAGACAAAGTCAGAGTAGCCGTTTGCTTCGTTGGCAGCTTGCATTGCAGCTTCAATTTCTGCTTGGCGTTCCAATACTTCAGCGATGTCAACTGTGTTTACTTGAGCAACACGGACATTATTTCCGTTCAATTCAAAAGTTTTAGCATCGATGTCAATCAATTCTTCAGCAGATTTGCTAGCCAAGTTGGTACCAGCTTTCAACATAGCCAAACCATATTCTTCCAAATTGACACCAGCCAATTCAGCCAATTCAGGAGCAATGACTGTATCTGTTGGGTGTGTTGTTGGTGATTTCAAAAGAAGGGTATCTGAAATCAAACCTGAAAGCATCAAACCAGCAATCTCTTTAGGCACAGCTACACCATGTTCTTTGAACATACGGTAAACGATTGAAGACGCTGAACCAACTGGCTCCAAACGCATGTAAAGTGGGCTTGCAGTCTCAAAGTTAGCCACACGGTGGTGATCTACAACACCATAAACTTCTACTTCAGCGATATCTGATACAGATTGTTGGAATTCATTGTGGTCAGTCAGGATAACTTGCTCTGCACCTTCTGCTTTGGCAGAAGTGATAACACGCGGTGCTTCTACACCAAAATAGTTCAAGACAAAGGCTGTTTCTTCATTTGGAGTTCCAAGGGCAACAGCTTCCGTATCCAAACCGTAAGCTTCTTTTGCAAGGTAGGCAAAGGCTACAGATGACCCGATGGCATCTGAGTCTGGATTTTGGTGACCAAATACTAGAATCTTAGACATGATAATACCTCATTTTGTTTATTCTCTTTATTGTAGCATTTTTTTCGCTTTTTGACAAAAGTAAGAGGAGTCAAAGGACTCCTTACGATTCTTCAAAATAACTGAGTAAATTTTTATCTTGATTTTCAGATAAAAATCTTTCCTTCTGTGGCCTCTTCTTACGCTTGAGAAGGGCTTCAGCCGACATGGCTTCTTCCTTACTGGCAAAACCTTGAGCATAGATAAGTTTGACTGGCAAGCGGGCTCGTGTGTATTTGGCTCCCTTCCCACTGTTGTGGACAGCCAGGCGTCTTCTCACATCAGTTGTATAACCCGTATAGTAGGATCCGTCACGACACTCCAGCACGTACATATAAGCCTTATGATCCATAATAAATCTCTTCAAGTTCAGGCGTATAAGAGCCATCATCATTGTGGACAATGAGAGGTGGCAAGACCTTAAAGCCACTTGTCGAGCCATCCTTGATAGCCTCAATCAAAAGCATATTGGCTTCCTTTTCTCTTTTTGGATAAACAAACTGCAGACGCTTAGGAGCTAGATTATGCCGTTGTAAGCTGTCCAAGATATCTAAAAGTCGATCAGGACGATGAACCATGGCCAAGCGTCCATTGGATTTGAGAATACTTTGGGCACTACGACAGATTTCCTGCAAATTAGTCGTGATTTCGTGGCGCGCCAAGAGATAATGTTCACTCTCGTTCAGGTTTGAATGAGGATCCACCTTGAAATAGGGCGGATTACACAAAATCATATCCACCTTACTTCCCTGGATGTAAGCAGGCATATTTTTCAAATCATCACAGATGACCTCCATCTGCTCTTCTAAACCATTCAAACGGACAGAGCGTTCAGCCATATTCGCCAAACGCTCCTGAATCTCAACAGCCAAAATCTGTGCCTGAGTCCGAGTGCTAGCAAATAGCCCCACTGCTCCATTTCCAGCGCAAAAATCCACTATCAAGCCCTTCTTAGGAAAACGTGGAAAACGTGACAAGAGAACACTATCCACCGAATAGCTAAAAACCTCTCTATTTTGAATGATTTTGATATCTGTCGAAAAGAGCTGGTTAATGCGCTCTCCTGATTTTAATAATTGTTCTTCTTCCATGGTCCTATTATAGCAAATTTATATTAACATTACAAAAGATAGAAATTTCTAACTAGTGCTTCTGATTCTTCAAATGTTGAAGGGCTTCCTTGGTCCAAATTGGCATCATTCGTTTGAGAGGAGCGAAGCCGTAGTTAAAACGGTCGCTTGAAAAGCGTCGCCGTCTCGGAAACTGGTGCTTTTCTTCCTCCAAAGTGCGGATAGAAAGACTGGCTTTCCCTGTAAATTCATCTAAATCCACTACTTGAACTTGAACCTCTTCATCGACTTTCAAGGCTTCTTGGATATTTTCAATAAAGCCTGTCCGAATCTCTGAAATGTGAATCAGCCCCGTATCACCCGTTTCTAACTCAACAAAAGCACCGTAGGGCTGAATCCCTGTAATACGGCCCTTTAGCTTATCACCGATTTTCATCCTAGTCCTCGATTTCAATTGTTTCAATCACGACATCTTCAACTGGCTTGTCCATAGCCCCTGTCTCAACAGCAGCAATGACGTCCAAAACAGCGTAAGACGCTTCATCAGCTAACTGACCAAAAACAGTGTGACGGCGGTCTAGGTGAGGAGTTCCACCTTGGTTGGCATAGATTTCTGCAATCGGTTCTGGCCAACCACCACGAGCAATTTCTTTCTTAGAATAAGGCAGGTGTTGATTTTGCACGATAAAGAACTGGCTGCCGTTGGTATTTGGACCAGCATTGGCCATAGAAAGGGCACCACGGATATTGTAAAGTTCTTCTGAGAATTCATCCTCAAATGATTCGCCGTAGATTGACTCGCCACCCATACCAGTTCCAGTTGGGTCTCCACCTTGAATCATAAAGTCCTTGATAATACGATGGAAAATGACACCATCATAGTAGCCATCTTTTGAAAGAGCTACAAAGTTAGCTACTGTTTTAGGAGCATGTTCAGGGAAAAGCTTAATACGCAAGTCTCCGTGATTGGTCTTAATAGTCGCAAGAGGACCTTCTACTGTTTCAATGCCTACTTGTGGGAAATGCAATTCTTTTTCTACCATACCAAATCCTTCTAAGGCATCAAAAATGCCATCTTCTTCCAATCTTTTTGTAATATAATCTGCTTTTTCTTTGATGTTATCATGAGAAATTCCCATTGCAACGCTGATTCCAGCATAATCAAAGAGTTCCAAGTCATTGAGGCCATCTCCAAAGACCATGACGTTCTCTGGTTTCAAGCCAAGGTGTTCCACAACCTTTTCCACCCCCGTCGCTTTGGAGCCTGAAATCGGCACAATATCAGACGAATGCTCATGCCAACGAACCATGCGAAGTTTATCAGAGAGACTGTCAGGCAAGTGCAAGTCATCTCCTTTATCTTCAAAAGTCCACATTTGATAGATATCTTCTTTTTCATGGAAGTCAGGATCCACGTCCAAGTTTGGATAAATCGGATCAATAGCCTCACTGATCATCTCAGTTCGAGTGGAGAGTTTGGCATCATGACTCCCAACCAAGCCATACTCAACTCCCTCTTGCTTAGCCCAAGAGATATACTCCTCAACATCTGACTTCTCAATCTGATGCTGATAAATGACCTTACCTTTTTTATCTTCGATATAAGCCCCATTCAAAGTTACAAAAAAGTCAGGCTTGAGTTCACGAATCTCCGGAACGACACCAAAAATCCCTCGTCCAGAAGCAATACCTGTCAAAATTCCTTTTTCACTTAATTGCTTAAAAACAGTTGGGATTGAAGCTGGAATAAAACCTGTCTTTGAATTCCGCAATGTATCATCAATATCAAAAAAGACAATCTTGATTTTCTTTGCCTTGTATCTTAATTTGGCATCCATCTCACTACCTCTTTCAATCTAACTCTTTCCATTATACCATAAAGTAGCTAAATCCCCTATTTTCAAAAAGTTTCCAGTTTTATTGTAAGTCCTTGGATAAGAAGAAAATAATTGTTTATGAAAAAGTCCAGCCAAATTCAACTCGACTTCTCATTCCAGAACTCGTGAAAAAAAGACCCAACCGGGTCTTTTCTTTAATCTTCGTTTACGAAAGGCATCAAAGCCATTACGCGAGCGCGTTTGATAGCTGTTGTTACTTTACGTTGGTTTTTAGCTGAAGTTCCTGTTACACGACGAGGAAGGATTTTCCCACGTTCTGAAACGAAACGGCTAAGAAGCTCAGTATCTTTGTAATCAACATATTCAATTTTGTTTGCTGCGATGTAATCAACTTTTTTACGGCGTTTGAATCCGCCACGACGTTGTTGAGCCATGTTTTTTCTCCTTTATAATTTTAGTTGTCCATTAGAATGGTAAATCATCATCTGAAATATCCAATGGATTTGTTGCTCCAAATGGATTTTCATCACGTGAAAAGTCTGGTACTGAATTTGTAGGCGCTGAATAGTTTGCAGTTGGTGCAGAGTAAGCTCCACCTGTATGACCCTCACGCACACTACGGCTTTCCAACATTTGGAAATTCTCAGCCACGACCTCTGTCACGTAGACACGTTGTCCTTGCTGGTTATCGTAACTACGAGTCTGGATACGACCTGTCACCCCGATAAGTGAGCCTTTTTTAGCCCAATTAGCAAGGTTTTCAGCCTGTTGGCGCCACATAACGACATTGATAAAATCAGCCTCACGTTCGCCATTTTGACTCTTAAATGTACGGTTTACTGCAAGAGTAAAAGTCGCAACTGCTACATTTGATGGGGTATAACGCAACTCAGCGTCACGTGTCATACGCCCTACAAGTACAACATTGTTAATCATAGTTTACCTTCTTACGCGTCAGTTTTGACGATCATGTGACGAAGAATGTCAGCGTTGATTTTTGAAAGACGGTCAAACTCTTTAAGAGCTGCATCGTCGTTTGCTTCAACGTTAACGATGTGGTAAAGTCCTTCACGGAAATCTTTGATTTCGTATGCAAGACGACGTTTTTCCCAAGATTTTGATTCAACAACAGTTGCACCGTTGTCAGTCAAAATAGAGTCAAAACGTGCTACCAAAGCGTTTTTAGCTTCTTCTTCAATGTTTGGACGAATAATATAAAGAATTTCGTATTTAGCCATTGATATGTTCCTCCTTTTGGTCTAATGACCCCAAGACTTTGCAAGGGGTAAGTGAGGTTCGCTCACAATAAACTATTATACTAGAAAACAATTTTTTACGCAAGTAAAAACTCTGAAATGCGAAAAAACGCCACATGGGCGTTTTCCTATTCTTACGGTTTAATACGGTGCAACATACGTGGGAATGGAATAGCTTCACGGATGTGTTTTGTACCTGCTGCGAATGTTACCATACGCTCAATACCGATACCAAATCCACCGTGTGGAACTGTACCGTATTTACGAAGGTCAAGGTAGAATTCATACTCTGTACGGTCCATACCAAGTTCATCCATCTTGGCCACAAGGGCATCGTAGTCTTCCTCACGCATAGAACCACCGATGATTTCTCCATAACCTTCTGGAGCAAGCAAGTCTGCACAAAGCACGCGCTCTGGATTGCCAGGAACTGGTTTCATGTAGAAGGCCTTGATAGCTGCTGGGTAGTTCATGACAAATGTTGGCACACCAAAGTGATTTGAAATCCACGTTTCGTGTGGTGAACCAAAGTCATCACCATGCTCAAGATGTTCGTAGTCAGCGTCTTCATCATTCTCATGCTCTTGCAAGAGGTCAATGGCTTGATCGTAAGTGATACGTTTGAATGGCTCTGCAATGTAGCGTTTCAAGAGCTCTGTATCACGTTCCAAGGTTTCCAAGGCTTGAGGGGCACGGTCAAGAACACCTTGAAGAAGGGCTTTTACATAAGCTTCTTGCAAGTCAAGTGACTCATCATGTGTCAAGTATGAGTACTCTGCGTCCATCATCCAGAACTCAGTCAAGTGACGGCGCGTTTTTGATTTTTCAGCACGGAATACTGGACCAAAGTCAAAGACACGACCAAGAGCCATAGCACCTGCTTCTAGGTAAAGCTGACCTGATTGGCTCAAGTAAGCTGGTGTTCCGAAGTAGTCAGTTTCAAAGAGTTCAGTTGAATCTTCAGCTGCATTTCCTGAAAGAATCGGGCTATCAAACTTCATGAAGCCGTTCTTGTCAAAGAACTCATAAGTTGCATAGATGATAGCGTTACGGATTTGCATCACCGCTACTTGCTTACGAGAGCGTAGCCACAAATGACGGTTGTCCATCAAGAAGTCTGTTCCGTGTTCTTTTGGTGTGATTGGGTAGTCTTGAGATTCACCGATCACTTCGATGTCTGTGATATCCAACTCATAGCCAAACTTAGAACGTTCATCTTCTTTGACAATACCTGTCACATAAACAGAAGTTTCTTGGCTCAAGCGTTTGATGACATCAAACTTCTCAAGTCCCACTTCTTCACCAAATTTTTCTACAAAGTTTGGTTTAAAGGCCACACCTTGGAAGAAGGCTGTTCCGTCACGCAATTGCAAGAAGGCGATTTTCCCTTTTCCTGATTTGTTGGAAACCCAAGCACCAATCGTCACTTCTTGACCAACATAGTCTCTTACATCAATAATCGTTACACGTTTTGTCATTATTTTTCCTTTTCTTTTATCTTTCCATAAATGCTTTCAAGCGTTTAACTGCTTCTTTAAGCGTGTCTAGGTCTGTCGCATAGCTGAGGCGGACATTTTCTGGCGCTCCAAACCCTGCTCCTGTTATGAGTGCCAAACCAACTTCCTCAAGAATAGCTGTTGTAAAGTCAGTCACATCCGTATAACCTTTCATCTCCATGGCTTTTTTAACATTTGGGAAGAGGTAGAAGGCTCCTTGTGGCTTAACGACTTCAAAACCAGGGACCTCACATAATAGCGGATAAATGGTATTGAGACGCTCCTCAAAAGCTTGACGCATGATGTCAACAGAATCCTGTGGTCCTGTTAAGGCTTCAATAGCCGCATATTGAGAAACAGATGTCAAATTTGAAGTTGTTTGTCCCGTCAATTTACTCATAGCTGCAATGATTTCAGGATCACCTACTGCATAACCAACTCGCCAACCCGTCATGGCATAGGCTTTAGATACACCGTTGATAACAATGGTTTGCTTACGAATTGCTTCTGATAGACTTGAGATTGGAACAAATTCATTTCCATTATAAACAAGTCGTCCATATATATCATCTGCTAAAATCAGAATGTCATGCTCAACTGCCCAATTTCCGATAGCTAGTAATTCTTCACGAGTATAGATCATACCAGTCGGATTAGATGGTGAATTGAGAACCAAAACCTTTGTCTTATCTGTCCTAACTAGTTCTAGTTGATCCACCGTGACTTTAAAATCATTGTCTTCTTTAGCTTGAACAAAGACTGGAATCCCTTCTGCCATCTTGACCTGATCTCCATAACTAACCCAGTATGGAGTTGGAATAATAACCTCATCTAAAGGATTGATTACAGCCATAAAGAAAGTATAGAGGGAGAACTTGGCACCTGTAGCAAAGGTAACCTCGTTACTTGCGACAGAATAGCCATAGTAGCGCTCGAAGTAGGTATTCACCGCAGCTTTTAATTCTGGTAGACCTGAAGCTACTGTATAGAAGGAAGCCTGTCCTTCTCGAATAGCTTTAACTGCTGCATCCTGAATATTTTCAGGAGTGTGAAAATCTGGTTGTCCCAAGGTCAAGAAAAGGACATCCTTACCTTGAGCTTTTAATTTTTTTGCTCTCGCATCACTAGCTAAAGTAACACTTTCTTCCATTTCTAAAACACGCTTGGATAGTTTCATAAGCCCTCCTTATTAACCAATGCTCCTGTTTCAAAATCTACTAGATAAAAATCAGAGCCTGACTTGACTTCCCAGATTGGCTTGTTTTTATAACGCCCAAAGGTAATCTTGTCAATCTCGCCAACTCCTTTTTCCTTAGAAAGAGCTTCTGCTTTTTCTTGTGAAATACCCTGATTTAGCTGATAAACGTAAATCTTATGGTCATCTTTACCAATCAGGACAGCAAGTGATTCTTGCTGTTTATTATGACCAAGAACACTGTAGTAAGATTCCAAGCCATTGTATAAGTCAACTTGATCAGCCTCCTCTAATCCTGCATACTGCTGAGCTAATTTTTCTCCTTCACTTTTAGCTGTTTGATAGGGTTTCATACTCAGAAACACCAGATACAGAAAGGAAACACTGATAACCACAAACAAAATCGTCATCCCTAGACCATACTGCCACAGTAGATTATTTTTTGCTTTATTTTGTCTTTTTTTCACTCGTCTATTTTACCATCTATTGGGCTTTATTACAAGTGAATGCAAGAACAATCGCACTTTATTTCTTCCTTCAAAGTAAACCGATTTTTCTTAGTTAAAACCGAGCAAAAAAATGAAAGACAACTCCAAAATCAACCTATTAAAAAACCTGAGCTTGGCACTCAAGTTTTCGTAATTTTTTTGATTTATGGAATCACTTTATCATCCATTCTTTTAGCCATTTTTCCTAAAAAGACAGGCAGTAGAAGGCTAATCAAGACTAAAAATAATCCTAGATAAAGAAATGTTAGCACAAAGCCTAAATTGTCAATCAACCACCCTGTCAGTGGGAAGAACACAATCATACTTAGGCTAAACATCATAGAGTAAACACTTAGCATGGTTGCCCTTACTTCACTTGGGAGCCGCTCTTGTAAATCATTGTCAAAAATCGGCTGAAAAAGAGCATATAGAGCATTACTAATCAAATAAACCAAAATATAGATTAGAGGTGTTCCAAAGTAGGACAGCATGTAGGTAACTCCAGTCAGCAGGACGAGAATAGGGAAAATCTTCAAGGCGGCATATTTCCTTCCAATCTTACTTGCTAGATAGACTGCAACAATATTCAAGAGACTTCCAAGTAGCATAACTGCTGAAATTTGCCAACTACTTAAATCTGGTAACTGATTTTGATAGTAAAAATAAAACATGCACATGAGTGTACCAACAATCTGAGACAAAATCATCCAGTTGAAGAGCATGGGATTTCGCTCCAACTCTTCCTTAACAGTCCAAATAATCTGTTTCATGGTCACACTATCAGTTTTTTCTACCTTGACACTGGGTTCTTTCAGCATCCAAATCAAGACAAGAACTATGATAGAAGTGGCAATCATGATATAGTAGGTCAGGTGCAATTGACCATGGACAAAAAATCCCGCCAACACTGTCCCCAAAGACCGAGTTCCTTCTGCTACTCCTGACATGAAACTTGAAATGGATAGATAGCGTTCTTTTAGTCCAGCCTCTACAGCCGAGTCATAGACCATTGCTGCGCTTGTTCCTGAATCAAAATTATAAGACAAGGCACTCACCACCATTGCTAGTGCATAAATCCAAAAATTTCCCTGACCAGCCAACATGAGAATAGAAGACATAATTCCTGCTATACGACTTAAATAAAGGTTGGTTTTATAGGAATAACGATCAGCCAACATTCCAGATGGAATTTCACAGAGAAGACTGGTCGTATGAAAAATACTTTCCAGAAGTCCAATCTGCCAAAGAGACATTCCGTTTTGACTGAGAAAGAGAATCCAAAAGCTGGTAATTCCTAAAAAAGCAAAAAATTCAACTCCGGCCATCAGGCCAATATTTTTCCGATAATTTCTTATTAACATTTTTTCTCCTTTAACAAGTGTATTATTATTTCTTTTGTCCGTCACTTGTTAATCTTTGCCTTACATGATCTCCACCCCTTTTAGAAGCATTCTTAAAATGCCATTATTTTCGTTTAATTGTTTATGAAATGATACCGGAAAAACTGTTTTGTAGTTTCTATTGCAAATTTTCTCGTTTATTTTAGCACTTATATCATCATATTACAAGAGAATATTGGAATACTCCTATAAAATCAAAGAAAACTAAAATCCAAAAAACAGTTCTTACTTTTCCAGTGGCAACTGACTAGAGTTTCAGCAATTTTATAATTTTCAAATAAACTCTGAGCAAATCTCTTGCAAGTCCTTTTGTTTTGTTGTAATATATTTTATAACAACGAGAGGGTTCTCGAAATTTTAAGCAAAAGGAGACACATTATGTCTAAAAAAGTATTATTTATCGTCGGATCACTACGTCAAGGTTCTTTCAACCACCAAATGGCCCTCGAAGCTGAGAAAGCACTTGCTGGTAAAGCAGAAGTTAGCTATCTTGATTATTCAGCCCTTCCTCTTTTCAGCCAAGATTTGGAAGTTCCAACTCATCCAGCTGTAGCTGCTGCTCGTGAAGAGGTTCTCGCTGCGGATGCTATCTGGATTTTCTCTCCAGTCTACAATTTCTCTATCCCTGGAACAGTGAAAAACTTGCTTGATTGGCTATCTCGTGCCCTTGACTTATCTGATACACGTGGCGCTTCTGCTCTTCAAGACAAGTTTGTCACAGTATCATCTGTAGCCAATGCAGGTCACGATCAACTTTTCGCTATCTACAAAGACCTTTTGCCATTTATCCGTACACAAATCGTTGGTGACTTTACTTCTGCACGTGTTAACGACTCTGCTTGGGCAGACGGAAAATTGATTCTTGGAGAAACAGTCCTAAACTCACTTGAAAAACAAGCTCAAGACTTGGTCGCAGCAATTCAGTAAAAAATAAAGAATTTTTAAAAGTCTAATTCAATTATCGCCACCTAATAGGGTGGCATTTTTAGACTCAATCAAGATTTTCAGAAAAACATCAGCCATCCAAAAAAACCTTGAGCGTTACCACTCAAGGTTTTTTGCAGTCTTTTCCATCATAGGAAAATCATTCTAAGAATATTCTTTCATTCGAGATCTATCACTTATCATCTTCTTTCGAGAAATTAGTGACTGCTTTTGGCTGATTAATCTTCTTTTCTTCGACCTACATATAGGCTCAATAGAATACCGCTACCTAGAAGAACAGAGATATAATCAGATTGGCTTCCAGTTTCTGGTAATTTGTCCCCATGGTTTTCTTTACCTGTAGTTGGTACTACTGGGTTAGAAGTTAATGGTGTTACCGGTTGAACTGGTACATTTGGATTTGGTTGTGTTGGAACTTCAGGAATGTTTGAAGTTGGTTTGTCATTTACTTCTGGCATACCAGGTACTCCGCCATTAAATTCTGGAATTTCATGAACTGGAGGTGTTGGCATTCCTGGCACTTCTGCTTCAGGAAGTTCATTCACTTCTGGCATTCCTGGTACTCCACCGTTAAATTCTGGTACTTCGTGCACTGGTGGCGTTGGAATTTCTGGAAGTTCTAATTCTGGTTTTTCATAAACCGGAGGATCAAGTGGTGTTACCCCTCCTGTATATTCCGGTAATTCATTAACTGGTGGAACTGGTTTGTCATTTGATGGTGTTACTGGTTTGTCTTGGCATCCACATTTACCATCTTTGCCGTCTTTGCCGTCGCGACCATCACGTCCATCTCGACCATCTTTGCCATCTTTAATAACTGTTTTTGTCACAGTTCCGTCAGAATTGATGATTGTGATTGTATGACTTCCATCTCCATTATCTTCAACAGAAACTTTTGGTGATTTACCATCTTTACCGTCTTTAATCACCATTTCTGTCTTACTTCCATCAGGATTTGTAATTGTAACTACGTGAGTTCCATCGTTATTATTTTTAACAGTTACAGTTGGTGAAACGCCATCTTTACCGTCTTTACCATCTTTGATAATAGATTTGTATTCACGACCATCAGAATCTACGATTGTTAATGTGTGAGTTCCGTCTCCGTTATCAACGATGTTCGCTTTTGGTGATTTACCATCAAAGATTGTAGTTGTAGTTTCTTTACCATCAGCTCCTGTCACTTTAATAGTGTGTGAACCGTTGTTGTTATCAATCACTTCAAGTTTTGGTTCTTTACCATCACGAACTGTGGTTGTAGTAGTTGTACCGTCTGAGTTCACAACTGTGATAGTGTGAGTTCCATCTCCGTTATCTACAACCTTAGCAGTTGGTGATTTACCGTCACGAACTGTGGTTTCAGAAACAGTACCATTACCGTTTTCTACACGAATTGTGTAAGTACCATCATGGTTGTCAGTAACAGTCGCTACTGGTGATTTACCATCTTTAATGATTGTTTCAGTAGTTGTGCCGTCACCATTTAGAACTGAGATCTTATGAGTTCCATTTTGTTCGTCAGTTATAGTAACTTTTGGTGATTTACCATCACGAACTGTGGTTTCAGTTGTCACACCTTGAGGGTTTGTAATAACGATTGTATGACTTCCGTCTCCATTATCACGAACAGATGCGGTTGGAGTACGTCCGTCAACACCGTCACGTCCATTCTTAACAACAAACTCATTCTTAGTTCCGTCTGGGTTAGTAATTGTTACTGTGTGGCTTCCATCTGGGTTTTCAGTAGTTGTTGCTGTTGCAGCTTTACCATCTTTACCATCTTTGATGATAGCGTTGGTAACATTACCGTCTCCATCTGTAACTTTAACAGTATGAGTTCCGTCTCCGTTATCCGTTACTTCAACTTTTGGAGTCTTACCGTCTTTACCGTTTTTAACAACTGTTTCTTTAGTTGTTCCATCTGGATTTGTTACAGTAATTGTGTGACTTCCATCTGGATTTTCTGTTGTAGTGATATTGGCAGTTTTACCGTCTTTACCATCTTTAACTTTAGTTGTTGATTCAGAACCATCAGGGTTTCTAACAGTAATAGAGTGTGTTCCATCTCCATTGTCCGTTACATTTACAACTGGTGATTTACCGTCTGCTCCAGAAGCTCCGTTTTCACCTTTTTCACCTTTTTCACCTTTGTCGCCTTTTTCACCGGCTACTCCTTGAGGTCCACGGATATTACCAATCTTGTTCCAAGAACCATTTTCTTTCTTGTAAACATCACCTGTATTTGCGTCGATATAAGTATCACCGTCTTTACCATCCTTAGCAGTTGGTGCAGTAGCTCCACTTAGTAATTCAGCACCGTTACGTCCGTCTGCTCCAGAAGCTCCATTTGTACCATTACGTCCATTTGTACCATTCAAGATATCACTTGTACCAATTAATTCATCCACACCTGGATCGTACTTACCGTTACCATTATTATCATAGTATGCTGTAATACGAGTACCCTCTACTGGTTGTGAACCTGTTGAATCTGAAGATGCTGGTTGTGAACCTGTTGAGTCTGTATTTGCTGGTTGAGCTGGTGTATTTCCTTCATCTGGATTATCTCCTACACTTCTTGCTCTTCTTGATGTTCCAGAAGGTTGTGGATTAACAGCTAATCCTGCACCTCTTCTCACTGCATCCGCTAATGCATTTAAGTCAATATGTGGTGTACGTCCATCTTTACCATTTTTACCATCTTTCACTGTAAAGGTTACTGGATCTTTACCTGGTGTTGTGATAGTTACAACAGTGCTATGTCCATCTTCTCCACGTTGAGTTGTCACAGTTGGAGTTTGACCATCTTGTCCTGCTGCTCCAGTTTCACCTTTGGCACCATCTTGAACAAAGACTGTAGTTGGTTGTGAACCATCATGGTTATCAACTGTGATTTCTACACCTTTATGACCTTCTTCATCCTTACGAACAGCTGTTACTGTTGGTGATTTACCATCTGCTCCATCTCTAATAACTGCTAGAGGTTTTTCTGGGTTCAATGGTTGACCTGGATGTGCTGGATCTTCTTGGTAAACTTTAGTTTCTTTACCATCTTTTACAGTAATTAATGATTTACCATCACGTCCGTCAGCACCTTTAGCACCATCTTTAATCATTTCTGAACCTAGAAGTTCATCAGTTCCTGGTGTGTATTTACCATCATTGTTTTCATCTGTATAGAATGTCACAATTGTATGAGATAGATTTCCGTTTTGTCCTTCGACACGAAGCAAATCAACTTTTGGAGTTTTACCGTTCAGACCATTTTCTCCGTCCTTAACATTTACTGTAACTGGATCTTTACCTGGAACAGTGAATGTAATGTCCGTACTATGGCCATCTTTACCTGGAGTTACAGTTACTTCTGGAGTCTTACCATCTTCTCCACGTTCACCCTTGTCACCTTTTGGTCCTTTGATGTTGCCTGCTGGTTCCCAAGTGTTACCTTTCTTAACGAATACATCGCCTGTTTGTGTATTTACGAATGTGTCTCCATCTTTACCTTGGTTCTCTTTTGGATCTACTTTTCCGTTTAATACTTCTTTACCGTCACGTCCAGATGCTCCCGCAGCTCCGTCTTGTCCGTCTTTAACTACTGTTGTTTGAACAAGTGTGTCTGTTCCTTCTGTGTAGTTTCCATCGCCATCTTTGTCAATGTAGAAGGTTAATGTTGTTTGTTTCTTCACTTCATCTCGTTCTGCTTTGACTTTTGGTGTTTGTCCATCTTCACCGTTTTTAACGATGGTTGTTAATGATGGTTTGTTATCTGGTTGCGTGATTGTGATGGTGTGTGTTCCGTTATTGTTGTCTGTCACAGTTACTGTTGGAGTGAAGCCATCTTTACCGTTCTCACCCTTGTCACCTTTTGGTCCTTTGATGTTGCCTGCTGGTTCCCAAGTGTTACCTTTCTTAACGAATACATCTCCTGTTTCTGTATTTACGAATGTGTCTCCATCTTTACCTTGGTTCTCTTTTGGATCTACTTTTCCGTTTAATACTTCTTTACCGTCACGTCCAGATGCTCCCGCAGCTCCGTCTTGTCCGTCTTTAACTACTGTTGTTTGAACAAGTGTGTCT